>CAYTDF010000294.1:0-6544 GCA_964436365.1 uncultured bacterium
ATATTAACTCATCTTGAATACATCTGCGGGAGGCGTAACTGTGCGTGTACGCGGTTTTACACTGATTGAACTACTCATTGTTGTTGCGATTATTGGGATCCTGGCAGCGATTGCCGTGCCCAACTTCTTGAACGCACGCGTTCGCGCCAAAGTCGCGCACTCTATCAGCGAACTTCGCGCGTACAAAATGGTGCAGAAGCAGTACCTCATGGACAACGGTGACGTTCCCGGTCACTACGATGGGGCGGAGGAGCACTGTCCCTACATCAACCTCGGGTATCTCAGCTCCCCGCTTACCGATCCGTTCATGATGGACCGGCAGGACCACCAGTATTTTCAGAACCACGAGGGTATGTATCACAGCACGTCCGCGAGCAATCGGGAGTTCTTTCGTCTGGAAAGCCCGGGGCTCTACCGGGAATGGCAGGCGGGTGGATTTGGGTACCTGATCTATGGTGAGGGCCCGGTCTGCTGTGGTTTTCCCTCGCAGACGTATGCTTCGAGCAACGGTCTGCTTACCAACGGTGTGATCATCTCCGCTGGGGTGAAGGGGAAGGGAACACCTCACAACAGCTCGCGTAAACGGGAATGCAGATAGAAGGGGCGTCGCGCAGCCAAGGCCGCCGATTCTACTCCGCGGTGAGCTCTAGAATGTAGGTGGTGACCCGCTTGCGGAGACCGTCGTACATAGATGGGGGCCACATCTGGCGGAAACGCCCGCGGTCTCCAGACTCCACCACAATCATGCTGTAAATCTGCCGGAGAAACTCCGCCGCCCCGATTGCCTCCGGATGGTTCGGATTCTCGCGGATTAGACGCTCTAACGTGGCGATATAGCGCACGTCCCATGTTCCTATCGAAGCGCCGACCCATGCCGTGGACGCGATGTACTGGTTGCGGTACGCATCCACAGTGGCCAGAAAACGGTTGTGTTCCGATCCGAAAACGTATTCGAAACCGCCGGGACACCCCTCCGCAGCTAGACGCCATAGATAAACGCCAAACCCCGCGCGGGAAAACCCCGGGTTCATGTCGTAGACGGTCGTCCCCGCATCCCGGCCACGCGCGAAGTTGGCCATGTAATCGTCGCATTCGCTGCTCTGGAACAGAACGTTGCAGAGACCGACGCTCATCTCAAACGCCTCTTGATCGGTCACGATGAAAGCTGTCTTCACGCGTGAAAGATTGAGCGCATTAATCGGTTCGACGACGGTCCTGATGACCTCGTCGAGAATCTCGAGATCGTCAGTCCGGTCCGCCAAGCAGACGATCGCATCCGGGAGTTCAGGATGTTCGAGAAGGTACTTGTCGATTGTTTGCAGGTGTCCCGCGATCCATTTCGGATTCCGTAACAGTGGACCTGGAATGTTCCGCATGGCTACGTTTTCCGCGTACGCACCCCAGATCGGATTTCGGATTCCCTCCTCCTTGCAGCGCAGCAGATAATCGTAAAGATCTGAAAAATCGGGAAGGCGTTCGATGGGTACGGGGCACGCCACGCCGATGCCGTCTCCATTGAAGCCCCATGCGCGCATCAGCCGGAGCTGGTCCGCGTAAACTCCCTCCGGCCCCAGGCTCGAGTCGCCCCCGTGCCAAAGCCCATGAACGTACGGCGATTCATCGATCTCAATGGGCAAGACCTCGAGATTCACCTCGATGTCAGTCGGTGGTTTTCCCTCGGCGGAGACCGTAAGTCCGCCTTCGTAGATACCGACAACGGTGCCCTCCGGGATCCAAAGCAAGACCCAACATTCGTTCATCGTGTTGGCGGCCATACCGTCAATCGCCTTCGGACCCATCAGCCATCCATCGCTTAGCTCGCATGGCAACGCTCGATTCGGAACCATGCGGCTGGTGAGCAGCCAACGGATTGAAACACACTCATCCTTGGGCAGAACTCCCGGGCCCCTCAACTCTCGAAAATCGACGCGGAGATTTCGCAACTCGGTGAACGAGTAGACCTGAAGAACGATGGGAAGGATTTCGCCGCCGACGCAGTGGAGCTCGATGGGACTGTTCGGTCCGCGTACTTCGTGCGGACGCGGCGGGTCGACGAACCGGTCCCCTCCCGGTCGGATTTCGCCGCTGCCCGACCACTGCTCGTGTCCCGCCATCCAAGGCTTCTGGTATACGACAAAGCCCGCCAGCCGGTGCGCCTCCTGCAACACTGTCGTCCACCCCCCAACATCGGGCGCTTCGGGGTGTGGGCGTAGTGCGTTTGGAATCGCCAGTGGATGTTGTGAGGGGAAAGCGTCCGCCTGATGGAGAAGCGGGGACATCGCACCGCTTTGAGCGCTTGCGGAGGCGACGGTCAAGACGGCGGTTATCAGGACGGTCAAGCCAACGATTGCAACTTTCATAGCACCGCCTTTCTCTTGCGTACGACCTTCGGAACGAAACGGGGCGGCCCCGTCATCCACGGAACCGCCCCAGTAGGTTATCACACGTTCGTCACCGCCTCTCGAAAGAAGCGTTATACCGTCGGCAGCTGGTAATCGCCGCGATAGGTGCGCTCGAGCAGTTTGTCGGTTTCCGGGTCGCCAGTCTTGTTGGTCTTCGGATCGTAATGCACTGTCTTTTCCGCAAGAAACGCCACGTTGCCTAGCAGCGAAACCGCCGCCGAAAGGTGACCTTCCCTGATGTTGGCAATCGAAGGTTTCCGCGAACCGCAGCTGTCGATGAAGTTATTCATGTGGTTGATACTCAAACCGTTGATGCTGGTCACATCGTCCCCGGTCGCCTCGTCCACGATGTCGCCGGAGCCCACCTCATAGACCTCCATGCACTCGCGGTTGACCACCAGCGTCTGCTTGTCGCCATAGAACGCGACACCCTTGTCTTTGTTGAAGAATCCTTCCGCGGTCCAGAGGCGTTGTTCCCAAACCAGGGTCAGCTCTTTGTCCGGGTAGTTATAGAGCGCCACCTGGGTGTCGGGAGTCTCTTTGGCATCCCTGTGCACAAAGTTACCGCCCGAAGAAGAGACCGTCGTCGGCCAACCCAGGTCCATGACCCAGATGGCGATGTCGAGCCAGTGCACGCCCCAGTTGCCCATGTCGCCGGTGCCGAAATCCCAGGCGAAACGCCAGTTGTAGGGATGGCAGAGGTTGGTGTTGAACTCGCGTTTTTCCGCCGGTCCACACCAGAAATCGTAATCGAGGGTTTCGGGCGGCTTACTGTTGGGCACTTTGCCCAGGCTGGCGCGGCCGGGGCTGACCCAGGTACGGACCAGACCGATTTTGCCGAGTTTCCCGGAGCGGACATAGTCGCGCGCCATCTGGAACTGCTTGCCGCTGCGTTGCTGGGTGCCGTGCTGGACGATCCTCTTGTGCTTTTCGGCGGCCTTATTCATTTCCAAGGCTTCGGTGATGTTGTGCGAGCAGGGTTTTTCGACATAGACATCTTTGCCCGCCGCGCAGGCATCCATGGTGACGATGGTGTGCCAGTGGTCCGGTGTGGCCACCAGAACCGCGTCGATCTTCTCGTTCTCCAGCAGTTTCCGGTAGTCCGAGTAGGTCTTCGGAGCCTTGTCCTGCATCTCTTCGGCCCTCTCGGCCGAGCGTTCGACGTTGTGTGAATCCAGGTCGCAGATCCCGACCACATTCGCGCGTTCGGTGCGAATAAAGATACTCATATCGTTCTCGCCCATGCCGCCGTTGCCGTCGTTGCGGCTGGCGCCGCCGCCGACACCGATACAGCCGAGATTGATCTTGTTGTTGGCACCCAAGACCCGCTGTGGGTTCAGAGCGGAGAGTGTGGAGATTCCGGCCAGAGCCCCCGAGGTCTGGCGAACAAAACTACGTCTTGATATTTCAGTCATAATGGCAACCTCTATTCGTTATGAAAACACGATGATTTCGTGGATCTAATTGTCTTCACAAAGTTCCTTACGGTTGGAAGACGCTAAGCGCCCGGCCATCGGGGGCACTGCGTGCGCCCTCCCCGCAGAAGCTATCGAGAGACAGTTTCGAATCCGCCCAAGCGTAGCAGCGAGCGAGACTCTTGTCATTTCCAGCCCGGGTATCCGCCCTTCGACGCGGCCGGTTGTTAGCCCCGCCCGGCGGCTCCATCTGCTTCAAATAACGTCTCAGCGTTTCGAAACGTAACCGCCGCCAGGCTCTCCGGCGATACCCCTCGGCGTTCGGCCAGGGTAAGCAGGGTGCTCTCGACCATGGCGGGCTCGCAACGCTTCCCACGTTTCGGGGCCGGTGCGAGGTAGGGGCAGTCGGTTTCGATCAGTAGCCGGTCTTCAGGCACCGCTTCTATGACGTCTCCCAAGCCCCCGTTATTCTTAAAGGTCACGATTCCCGAGAGCGAGACGTGTAGACCTAGATTGACTCCAGCCCGCATAGTCTCCACCCCGGAGCAGAAGCAATGCAGCACGCCACCGGGTGGACGGTGCGCCTCCAGCGCCTGGAGAAGGTCGTCATCCGCGAGCCGGTTGTGAATCACCACGGGCAGGTTCAGTTCGATCGCCAAATCCAACTGCGCGGCAAAAACCTCCCGCAGGACGGATTTGGGACCGGCGGGATGGTGGTACTCCAGCCCGATCTCGCCCACGGCGGTGACTTCCGGCTCGGCCGCAAGTTCGCGTAGCCGATCGACAAAGTCCTCGGGGGCCTCGCAGGCATCGTGAGGCGATACGCCCACGGCCGCGGTCAGACCCTCGTGCCGCCGGGCAAATTCGATGGCTTGACGGCTGGAATCCAAATCCCAACCGACGACCACGCCGCGTTCTACCCCCGCAACCACCGCTCGGGTCCAAACTTCGTCCCGGTCCTCGTCGAAGGCCTTATGGTTGAGGTGAGTGTGACTGTCGTAGAGCTTCAGCATGAGGAGTTCTTTTCGCGGTCGCGGGTCACGCGTTGCCGTTCACAACCAGGGCGCGCATCTCGGTCATCTCTTCCATGGAGTAGCGCACTCCCTCACGGCCCAGACCGGAGTTCTTAACGCCACCATACGGGTAGTTGTCAACCCGGAAGGTGGGAAAATCGTTGACGATGACTCCGCCGACTTCGAGGGTCCGGAAAGCCCGCTCTACCCGCCGGATATCGTAGGTGAAGAGCCCCGCCTGGAGGCCGTATTCAGAGTCGTTGACTGTGTGGAGAGCGTCTTCAAAGGTGCTGTAGGGGGTTAGGGTGACCACCGGTCCGAAAACCTCCCGCCGGTTGACCTGCATCGCCTCGGTGGTGCTCTCGAGGACAGTGGGTTGGACCACCGCGCCGGAGCGTTCAGCGCCGCCACAGAGGACCCGCGCACCCGCTTTCTCCGCTTCATCGATCCACTTCACAATCCGTTCGGCCTCGCTCTCCCGGATGCACGGGCCGACAATCGTTGCCGGATACATGGGGTCCCCCACGGGGAGATCGCGAACCTTTTGCAGAAACATCTCCTTGAACCGATCGTAGACCGGCTGGTGAACGAGTACCCTCTGTACCGCGATGCAGACTTGCCCAGCCTGGAGGAATCCGCCCAAGGCCATGCGTTGCGCCGCCCAATCCAGGTCCGCGTCTTCGTGGACGATTGCCGCCGCGTTGCCGCCCAACTCGAGGACGACCTTCTTCTTCCCGGCGATACTCTTGAGGTGCCAGCCTACACGGTCCGAAGCGGTCACCGTCAACAGTTTGAATCGTTCGTCGGTCACGATCCGTTCCGCAAGCGGTAACTCGGCGTGGACCACGTTGAATGTGCCCGGCTCCGCACCCGCCTCATGGACGATTCGCGCCAAGATCGAACTGCTCAGGGGACACTGCTGAGGGGGCTTGAGAACCAAACTGCTTCCGACCGCAATGGCCGGTGCGAGTTTGTGAGCGGTAAGATTCAACGGGAAATTGAAGGGTGTGATCCCCGCAATCGGGCCGATCGGAAAGCGCTCCACCCGGCACGCCGTCCCCTCGGTGTTGGGCTGGAAGTCGATGGGAACGGTCTCGCCCCCGAAGCGTTTCGTCTCTTCAGCGGCCAGCGTGAATGTCGTAATCGCCCGGTCCACTTCCCCATAGCTCAGCGAGATTGGCTTTCCCGACTCCTGTGCGATCAAGAGAGCCAACTCCGTTCGACGTCTCCGAAGCCCGGCGGTTATCTCCAACAAGACCTCCACTCGCCTGTATGTAGAGAGCTCGCGGTTCACGCTGAAGGCGCGCTGTGCGGTCTCGATCGCCGCTTCTATGTCCGCTTCACCGGCGATTCCGGCCGTCCCCACGACCTCACCGTTGAAGGGATTGGCTATCGTTTCCCTCCGCTCGGTTTCGACAGGTTCACCGTTAATGAAGATCGGATAATGCTCGGTCATGTTCTCCTCCGAACCCTCGATCCTCTCACCGTTACGGTTGAGCGAGAGGCATTCAAGAGGGTACCAGGCCACGGTACGCGCAAAAGGCTGTGCACGGGAGTCGTGCGCGCCCTGCCGGATGGCCGTACTGACAGGTAACCGGCACGGGTCTAGGATCGTCCACCGACTGTGGCGTATACTTAATTGTTCTCCAAGAATCATTCTCGGAGTATGTGCCATAGTTAGTTGAATTTGAAGCGGCTCCCAACCTCTGGTTGA
>CAYTDF010000295.1:0-6483 GCA_964436365.1 uncultured bacterium
TGAGCGGTTCTGTCGTTTTCGGGCGGCATTTGAGCGAACTGATGGCCAAACCCGAGCTCAAGCCGGTCTGGGATTACCTGAACGAAGACTTGACGTTTGCCTTCGAAACCGGAGGCGGTCGTGGCTCCTACTACAAAGAATTCCTGATCTTCGCCAAGCCGGACAGTCGCCAGTAGCGTTCACGAACCGAACGGGAACAGAATACGGAAGAACCTTCGCCAGAACCCGCTCGGACCCTCAACGGTCGGTGCGTCCGTCTTCAACTCTGGGTCCGGCTCCGTATCTGACAGCTCTTCCTGCATGGCGTCGCGTAGTGCCTGTGTGGCTCGCTCCAGCTCTTCGGCGGGTACTCGGATCAGGGGTGTTTCGGCCCCCCCGGAGAGCGGCAAGAAGGGGTTGTTTCGGCGTGCGTACCGATCCTCGACCACGTAGTCGATCCCTTCCGAAGAGAGAATCATATCCACCAGAGAGATATCCGATTCGAGACGGCAGGTGAGAAGCGGTTTCCAGACCTTCCCTTCGCTCTCCGCGTCTTCCACTTCCGGGTGCCAATCGCCTTCCGGGATATTCATGGGTTAGGTCCACAGTTCCCGAGGGAGATGGGATGGGTCGCTGAGGTAGGCTATCTGGGCTCCCTCGTTCCAGACATTCACCAGGCTGATCCCGGCGTTGCGCTGCATAAACCGTGCGTGGTTACAGGGAGCCAACCCAAAGAGAACCGAGAGCAGGACATCGCCGAACGTGACGTTGCTGATCAGCAGGACTCTTTCATCGGCCGCGGGGTGGTGTTCGCGCAGGAACTGAGTGACCCGGTTCGCGCGGGCGAACAGCTCCACCGCGGATTCGGGCGCGTTCGGCCACCAGGGCTGGTCGGTCACGACTTCAGGGAGCTCCGCCCAGCGAAAGGCCTCTTGAAGCCGCCACCTTGGCCAGCCGGCCATCTCAGAATCCCACTGCTCGCAGAACATGGGATGGATGAAAGGCAGGACCGGCAGTTCGTCCCGGATCGGTTCGAGCGTCTGCAACGCGCGAGGTTGGGGGGCGGCGTAGATATACGCAGGTTTCTCGTCCGCGACACGCCGGGCCAGACGTTTGGCTTGTTCCCAACCGGTGTCGGTCAAGACGGGATCGTCACCGTTCGTGACCTCTCCCGCGTCCCATTGGGATTGCGCGCTACGAGCCAAGTAAAGAAGCATGACAGTAGAATGGACTCCTTCGTCCGTTACGGCAAGTCTGGTTGTGCGAACCGTTCCGGGGCTGTGGGTTGCTTGACCGGTCCGCTTTCCCCCACTAGGTTCCGGCTTTACCTTTCCGGCGGACGCTCCATTTTCTCGGGGCCGGTCCGCTGCATCAGAACGGTGGTTTCATGAAGATTCTTGTCACCGGTGGAGCGGGCTTTATCGGCTCGCACCTGGTTGAGCGTTTTGCATCCAAGGCCGACGAAATCGTCGTTCTCGACGATCTATCGCGCCGTGGTTCCGAATGGAACCTCGAAGAACTCCGGCGTCTGGTTCCCAACCTGACTTTCGCGCAAGCCGATATCTGCGATCCGGAGCGGATCGACGCAGTCTTTCGCGAGCACCGTGATGTCGATGCCGTCTTCCACATGGCGGCACAGGTGGCCGTGACCACATCGGTCGACGACCCCCGGCACGATTTTGCGGTCAACGCCTACGGTACGCTCAACGTTCTCGAAGCCATCCGTCAACACGCGCCCGGCGCGGCGGTGATCTATGCCTCCACCAACAAAGTCTACGGGGGCATGGAAGACGTCGTCATTGAGGCGCGCGACGACCGCTATGTTTACCGCGACCTTCCCGAGGGTGCGGGTGAGGATAGGCCGCTCGACTTTCATTCGCCCTATGGCTGTTCGAAGGGTGCGGCCGATCAGTATGTGCGCGACTATTTCCGCATCTACGGACTCCGCACTGTCGTGTTCCGGCAGTCGGCGATTTATGGCACGCGGCAGTTTGGCGTAGAAGATCAGGGCTGGGTGGCTTGGTTCGCGATTGCGGCCGTCATGGGGCGGCCGATCACGATTTTCGGTGATGGCAAGCAGGTGCGCGACGTGTTGTGGGTCCGCGATCTGGTGGATGCCTACGAAGCCGCTCTCGACCGCATCGACGATGTGGCTGGCGACGTCTTCAACATTGGCGGTGGGCCGACACGAACCATCTCGATCTGGAACGAGTTTGGGCCTAAGCTCGAACGCTGTCTTGGCCAGACCATCCCCGTCTCTCGTGACGACTGGCGACCTGGTGATCAGCGTGTCTGTGTGATGGATGTGAGCAAGGCCTGCGAGCGTCTCGGGTGGACGCCCAAGACCTCATTCGATGAGGGATTGGACGAGCTGGCCGAGTGGGTGAAATCCCACAAGGACCTTCTCGCACGAGTTTTGGGAGAGTAGAGAGTCTCTTATTTCTTCTTCTCGAACGCCTTGAGCTCTTGCCGGTAGCGATAGGCGATGGCTTCTTGACGCTCGAGTTCGGCCTCGACCACCGCCAGACGTTCTTCGCGCGTTGCGAGACGGGTTTCGAGGTTGGCGATGTGTTCGCTTACATCGTCCCGTTCTTCGTCACGCGCGGTCAGCGAGGCTCCAACACGGCCCGCCTCTTCGCGCCATTGCCGGACATCTTCTTCCAAGTTCTCGATATGGGTCAGGAGTTTCTTGCGGTGTCCGCCCTCTTCTTCGAGACGTTCTTCGAGGTTCTTGATATGGGCCAGTGTCTTTTCGGCTTCGGAGTGGCGTTCTTTGAGTGTCGTTCCGGCGCGCTTCGCTTCTTCGCGCCACTGCTGGACATCTTCTTCCAGGTTCTCGATATGGGAGAGGAGTTTCCCGGCTTCCACATCGCGGTTACCTAGAGCGCTCCCGGCGCGCTTCGCCTCTTCGCGCCACTGCTTGACATCTTCTTCCAAGTTCTCGATGTGGGAGAGGAGTTTCTCGCGATGCCCGCCCTCCTCTTTGAGTTGCGTATCGAGGTTGGCCGTGTGGAGGGAGAGTTTCTCTCGTTCTTCATGTTCGGCCTTGAGGAGGGTCTCGACGTTTTCGGCGTGCTGGACCGCTTCTTTGAGGAGGTGTTCCAGATTCCCGGCGTGTTCGAGCAGTCCCTGATTGTGTTGATTGACAGACGCCAATTCGGCAAGACGCTTTGAGATGGCTTGCAGTTGGGTCGAGACGCTCTGGGGGATGTCTGTGGGGTTGACACTCGTAGTCACGGCGTCGCCCGTCCCTACAGTTCCATCTTGCCCTACGGTTCCGTCTTGGTTAGGTACCATGGTTCCGTTGAAGTTGAAGCGGCCACGCAGAAGTGAGCGGTCTGTTTGCCGTACCTTCCGAAATCCGGTTCGTGTCCGGCGAATCGGCTGCCGTGCCACGGACACGTCGTAGGAAGGGATCTATTCGGCTTCTTCTTCCTTAACGACCCGGATGCGCAGCTCGGTGGTAACGTCGGCGGAGAATCGGATCGGAACGGTATAGATGCCCAAAGCTCGGATCGGTTCGTCCATGACGATCTTGCGGCGATCCACCTCGACACCTTGCTCGGCCAGTCTCGTGGCGATCTCGGCGGAGGTCACGCTACCGAACATGCGGTCTTCCTCGCCCACCTTCGCTTCGATCCGAACTTCGATCGCGCTGACACGGACAGCGACATCCTCTTCGGTCTTGATCGCGCGTTTGCGCAGGTCGCCCAGAATACGCTTCTGGTGTTCGAGTCGTTTCGCATAGGCACTCGACGCCGGGAAGGCGAATCCCTTGGGAATGAGATAATTTCGAGCGTACCCGGGCTTAACTCTGACGACGTCGCCCTGCTCGCCAAGATTGTGCATACTTTCCCGTAAGATGACATCCATCGTTCTTCGCCCTCACTGTTGTCTGGGGTCTAGGATCGTGTCGCGGCCGAACTCGGCGTCGTTACGATCGGGGTAGTCAAGCAGCCAGTGCAATCCACGACTCTCTTGACGCATAAGCGCTGAGGTTACCACCAAATGCCCTACTAGCGCCAGGTGACTCGCCTCAACCAGCTCTTGGGAGAGATGTCCCGCCTCCAAAACGCTCTCGATTTCGCGCATCAGCAGCTGAATCTTCTGCTGCGCCCAGGTGAGACGTTCGACGTTTCTCACGATGCCGACATAGTTCCACATGGTTTGGCGAATTTCGCTGGTGATGGATTTGGGTCGAAAGCCCATCAAGGGTCGATCGGGCATCTTGACAGGGTTTGGCTCGAATTCCCGGGGAGGCACTTCCTTGTGTTCCTCGCGCTCCACAACCCTCTGGACCGTTGCCTGGGCAAAGACCAGGGCTTCCAGCAGGCTGTTGCTGGCCAGCCGGTTGGCTCCATGGAGGCCGGTGCACGCCACTTCGCCAACCGCATAGAGCCCGGGGATCGTTGTCTGACCGTGCAGGTCGGTCACAAGACCTCCGCAAGCGTAATGGGCTGAAGGGGTTATGGGGATCGATTCCAACTCCGGGTCCACACCCCGCTCGATGCAACGGCTATAAATCGTCGGAAACCGCTCCGCGAAGAAACCCTGTTCGAGGTGGGTCACGTCGAGGAAAGCGCAGGCCTCGCCGCGCGTTTTTGTTTCGTTGTCGATCGCCCGGGCCACAACGTCCCGGGGGGCCAGATCCTTCATCTCGTGGTAGCGGTGCATAAACGCTTCCCCGTCGCCATTGCGGAGCAGGCCACCCTCGCCCCGTACCGCCTCCGAGATCAGGAAGGGTTCTTCGTCTGGGGCGTACATGGCCGTCGGGTGGAACTGGATGAACTCCATATTGCCCACTCGGGCTCCCGCCCGGTATCCCATGGAGACCCCGTCGCCCGTAGCGATGGGTGGGTTGGTGGTGTGCAGATAGGCTTGGCCCAGCCCTCCGGTGGCCAGAATTGTCGCCCCGGCGGTGAAATCCACGAGGCTTTTCTCCTCCTCACGCCACGCGCGACACCCCCAGCACCGGCCTCCAACGCCGCCGACGTGGAGTTGCACGGCCTCTGTATACTCATGGAGTTCGATGCTGTCGTGGCGCTGAACCTCATCCAGCAGCGCGCGTTCGACTTCGGCCCCCGTGCGGTCTTTGGCGTGGACGATTCGCCGGAACGAGTGCCCACCTTCTCTGCCCAGTTCCAGCGCATTCTCGGTCTCGTGACAGAACGCTGTCCCGATATTGAGCAGCTCCAGGATCACCTTCGGCCCGTTACGAACCACAAACTCCACCGTGTCGTGATGACAGAGACCGATCCCCGTTCGGAGCGTGTCGTCGATATGCCTCTCGAACGTGTCGTTCGGATCCAGAACGGTGGCGATTCCTCCCTGGGCGCGGTTCGTGCTTGTGTCCACGCTCCGTTTTTTCGTAACGATTCGAACCGTCCCGTGTTTGGCGGCCGCGAGGGCCACCGAGAGTCCCGCGACCCCGCTGCCGAGGATGAGTATGTCTGAGCGCATTGTTGTTACTTTCCGGATGGTTTCCCGGCGAACTGACGGCCCCGGGTTTCTTCATGAACTAGACTTTTTTTAGGCGACGCGCATGACCTAAGCAACCCTCTTGGGGTACGGATGTCGCGGATTTGCCTGGAACGCCGGGCCGCATCCCCACTGCACGTGCGATCTCAGCCGCCAGAACCTGGTGCGTTGGCACGCGCACGATTCAGCTGCGGCTGCAACCGGTTTTGGACCCATCGGAGCGCTTCTTCAGACGATTGCATGCCCAGCCAAATGTTCTCTTCCGCCGTTTGCATCTCATCCATCATGAGTGTGTTGAGAACCGTCTTCGGGGTGCTGAACCAGTTCGGAGATCGCGCGAGTTCGACAAACAGATCGATGTTGGGATTGGGGTGATTCTCGAAGAAGTCCGGTGTCGTCTCCTTCAGGGGTGAAAACTTCTTCTGTCCGAACGCCAGCAGTTCGAGCATCTCCTGCCGTTGTGTCCAGCGGATGAACTCGAATGCCTCTTTCGGGTGTTTGGAACCGCGCGGGATGGCGATGACATCGCCCTCGACGAAGGTCAGAGGAGGCAGCGAGGGGTCGTTGGTGGGGAAGGGCGCGACACCGTATTCGAGGTCCGGCTTGTGCCGTGCGATGAAATTGGCCATCCAGACGCCTTGCACCACCATCGCCAGGCGGCCGGACATAAACGCGTTCTCGGCCGAATCGAAGTTCCCGAACCCACCGCGAAACGCCTCCACTCGCTCCCGGCCGTAACGCTCCGGGTATGAGGCCAGCCAGCGATAGGCCTCAATGTTCTCGGGAGAGTCCACCGTGAATCTGTCCGACCCGTTCCAGATTTTCCCCCCGAAATAGAAGCCCCAACTCCAACGCCACCACCCCGGTTCGATGTGCAGGAACCCCATCTGCTCGTACTGTTCGTTCGCACCGGTGACGGTCAGTTTCTCGGCCATCTCGTCCAGCTCGGCGATGGTGCGGGGGGGCTGCTCCGGGTCCAATCCCGCCTCTCGGAATAGGGCTTTGTTCCAGTGCAGGGCGACGGTG
>CAYTDF010000296.1:0-6451 GCA_964436365.1 uncultured bacterium
CAACCAGAGGTTGGGAGCCGCTTCAAATTCAACTAACTATGGCACATACTCGATGCCTGATCTCACTGAGCGTTCATGAATTCGGCCACGCTCGGGTCGCCTATTGTTTTGGCGATGGTACGGCTCAAAAACAGGGACGTCTGACACTTAATCCTATCAAGCATATCGATCCGGTCGGGACGCTCGTTCTTCCCTCTATTCTTGGATTTGGCTGGGCAAAGCCTATTCCGGTTGATTTCGAGCGGTTGACAAAATCGCAGATGTTCTGGGTAGCCGCTGTGGGTCCGCTGTCCAATATCGCTTTGGCTTTTGCCAGCATTCTGCTTCTGACGATTGGCGGAGGCGAACTGACCGAGTTGACTTTCAGGTCAGGCGGCCTTTTAGAGAGGCTTATCAGCATCAACCTTCTTCTGACGGCGCTTAATCTCATTCCGCTTTTCCCTCTAGATGGAGGTCGTATGGTGTTTGCGCTATTGAGGTCTCAGAAGCGGATCGATGAGTACCATGAATCGGAAGGCCAGCAGATGAGGACCCTGTTTGCGCTTCTCATTTTGGGATTTGCCGGCGCTTTTATCGAGTTAAGTGCGACGTGGATGCTGACTTTCTTGACCTGGATGGCACATGCGATCATTCCGGGCACGATATGAGACGTGTTTGGATCAGTGGGGTTGAAGAGCCAAAAGCACAGCGAACGCCTAATTCAGGGCGGTCATAAGCATGCTCTCATCGAAACGGGCATCTCTTTCTTTAATCGTACATACAAAAGAGCGACAAGATTATCCGGTGGAAAGGCGGTAAGCCTTGTGCTACACCTCACACTACGGCCCAAGCATCGCCTGAAACTGTGCGAAATCTTCTGTATTCCGCACCGGGTCGTGCTAGAGTGCCTGAACGGGGAGGGCTCGGCACTCAAACGCAGCCCCGGATACAGACCATGAGCAAACAGCCAACAGGCGGACCGCACCAAGCGACCGCGATACTCGACTCGATCAACGACGGGATCTACACCACGGATACCGAGCGCAGGATCACCTATTGGAGTCGTTCGGCGGAAAGAATCACGGGCTGGCAAGCGGATGAAGTGGTCGGACGGTGTTGCCGGGATAGTATTCTCTGTCACGTTGATCGTCACGGCCGGACTTTGTGCCGCGGCGAGACCTGCCCGCTATACCGCTCGATTCTCACCGGAAAGAGGAGCGAGATTCCGATCGTCGTCTATGCCAGTGGCAAGGATCGAGAGAGAATCCCTATGCAGGTCAGCGTCGGGCCGATGCATGGCGCCGAAGGCAATGTTAACGGTGCGGTTGAAGTCTTCCGTGATATGTCGGGCGTGATTCGCGATCTCGAACAAGCCAAAGCCATCCAGAATGAAAGCCTGCGCAATCCCGCTATCGACGATCCACGAGTACAGTTCGCGGTACATTACCTCCCGGCAGGGATCCTGGGAGGCGACTTCTACGCCGTTGAGGCGGTCGACTCGGATCGGTACGCCTTTGTCCTGGCCGACGTGATGGGGCATGGTGTCTCGGCGGCCCTCCAAACCATGTATCTACGCTCGCTGGTAGAGGAGTGCCGTCACTTGATGCCGGAACCGGTCGAGTTTCTGAGAACCTTAAACGACAGGCTTTACAACCTTGTCCACGGAAACCGCAGTTTTGCGACCGCGATATTCGGCCTGGTGAACGTGAACGATTATCAACTCGAGCTGGCGTGCGCCGGACAACCCCCACCCTTCTTGTTTCGGAAGAATGGCGAGGTCGAGACACTCAGTTTTCCGGGAAATCCACTCGGCATATTCCGGGATATCCGCATCGGGAACATGAAGGTTCAGATTCACCCCGGCGACCGGCTCTTTGCCTACACCGATGGCGCGACAGAGGTTGCCGACAAGGATCGAGTCCAGCTGGGCGAAAAGGGGCTGCTAAAGATCCTCGTCGATCTGGGCGCATCTCGTTCCGAAGTTCGTCACAAAGCGATCGAAGAGGCGTTGCTGAAACATTCGGATGGCATCTCGTTCGAAGACGATCTCTCTTTCCTGGAGGTGATCTTCCCCGCAACCTCCGAATCGGTCGCGTAGAGCGCCTCCCAAACGCCGCTTGCGTTTGAGCCCGGCTCTATTTCGAGTTCGGCTCCAGAATCTTCAACTGGATATCCTTGTATTGCACCGTCATCGGTGGGCCGCTGTGCAGTTGCAGCGCGAGGATGCCACTGAAGTCTTGCTGTTTGGGATCGTTATCAACCACCTCGAGTTTGAACCACGCCGGTCCGCCCATCGCCTCGTCTTTGGTGGTGGTTGCCTCCCCTTGCGGGTCGAAGACGGTCTTTTCACCGCGCCAGGCCAGAGTGTGACGGCCGAATTCGTCATACAGACGCACCAGCCATGGCGTGCCGGTGTTGTTATCGACCTGATAGCCACGGCAATCGTCGGTGATCTTTCCATCGAATATCTCGCTACGGAATTGAAAGCCGCAATTCACGTCGTGAGGACTGAGGATACGATGCCGAAGTTTCAGCTCGAAATCCCCCAGTTTGCCGCCTTGGTAAACAAGGTAGTGGTTGCGTTCGGTGGGATGTTCCTGCGTGATCTTGGCCGTGATGGCTCCGTCCTCGATGGACCAGAAACTCATGTCGGCGGCCTTCCACCCGCGAAAGGTCTCCCCATCGAAGATGCTCGCAAAACCCGGGTCCGCCGTTCTAGCGCATCTCTCTTGTACTGTGCCGCAGGAGGCGAGCCCCAGGATCGCGCACAACGATAGCGCGGCGCAGTATCGACTTGTTTTCCAACGATCGATCGTCATGAATCACCTCGATTAGGGGAGTCCTTGAATCGGACAGAACTCTCGGGAGCTACTCTGAATCCTCTTGATCTATGTACGAGATTAGCATAAAACCGGTCTACTGACACAAACGCTCCTGACCGTTGGAAAGAGTCTTTCCATCATGGCGCATAACACCGTCAAATCCAGTTATTCCAGTTTAGCGGACCGGCTGAATCGCTTTCCCCAGGGCGCGCCTCCCAGCGAACGACTTTTTGCGATATTGAAGATGCTTTTCACCGAGAAGGAGGCTGAGCGGGTCGCCCTCTTGCCGCTCAAGCCATTTACCGCCAAACAGGCCAGCCAAAGATGGAAGGTAGATTTGGCAGGCACGCAAAATATGTTGGATAATTTAGCGAGCCGGGCGATCTTGCTCGACGTCGAGCAGAATGGCGAATCCGTCTACGTCTTGCCTCCCCCGATGGCGGGGTTCTTCGAGTTTTCCCTGATGCGTATACGCGACGACATCGACCAGAAAGCTTTGAGCGAGCTTTTCTACGAATATCTGAACGTGGAAGAGGATTTCATCAAGGACTTATTTTGCCGGGGAGAAACGCAGTTGGGGCGCACCTTTGTCCACGAACCGGTTCTCTCCAACGACAACGCGCTGCATGTCTTGGATTACGAGCGGGCGAGTGAGGTCATCGAGAGTGCGACGCATCGTGGGGTCGGTCTCTGTTACTGCCGTCACAAGATGGCCCACATGGGCCGAGCCTGCGAGGCCCCACTCGAAATCTGCATGGCGTTCAACACCGTCGCGGCGTCGCTAATCAAACACGGTCACGCCCGGCAGGTGGATGCGTCGGAATGCCACGATCTGCTGCAAACCGCCTACGAACGTAACCTCGTGCAGTTTGGCGAAAACGTGAGAGAGCGGGTCAGTTTCATTTGCAACTGTTGCGGCTGTTGCTGCGAGGCGATGAACGCCGCCCGCCGGTTCGCCATTCTGAGCCCCGTCCACACCACGAACTTTCTCCCTGTCGTCACGGATGTGAATTGTGCGGGATGTGGAAAGTGCGTGCAGGCTTGTCCAGTCGAGGCGATGGCGTTGGTTTCGTCCAACGATCCTGAGAAACCCAAGGCGAGAAAGGCGACGTTGGATGAAGACCGATGCCTGGGGTGCGGAGTCTGCGTGCGAGTCTGCCGAAAGGACGGGCTTCGGTTGGAGTCACGCTCGGAGAGAGTCGTCACACCCTTGAACGGGTCGCACAGAGCCTTGGTGATGGCCATCGAACGCGGCCAGCTGCAGCATCTGTTGTTTGACAACCGCCTCCTCTGGAGTCATCGCGCGATGGCTGCTCTTTTGGGCGCGATTCTGAAGCTTCCACCGCTCAAGCGACTCCTGGCTAGTCGGCAGATAAAGTCACGCTATCTAGAAACGTTGATCGGCCGGTTCCCTCAGTAGCCACGAATACATTGCCGGTTGCGGGCGCGATCAGAGGAACACAAAATCCAGATCGATGTTGCCGTGCCAAAACCACTCTTTAACTCCCCGGAGCATCTCCGTGCGCATCGAGTCGAGCTCAGGCTGAGCCAACGCCCCGTCGAGGACCTCCAGCAATGCGTCCCAATCTCGTTCGCCGATGAACGGCGGGGGGATCGTGACCAGTGCGGTTGTCCGCTCTAGATGAGCGCGCACCAGGTACTCCCACTGGAACTCAAACAAGGCCTTTACCGCCGTGACGCGTTCTCCGACCTGTTCTCGTAGCTGCCGGACTTGCGTCCGCAGCACCTCACCGTCCTTTTCGTATCCACAGGTGGTGAACACCTTCTTGGTTTGCCGCAGGAGTTCCGTATCGTCTCCAATCCGGACCATTCTACGATCCATTTCAGCCCGGTCCATCAGATACCGCCACCGCGTGCGGCTCGTCCCCGCGCCACCGGTTTCGTCGCCCAGACGCCGCGCCCGCTGGTAGAGTTCTTCGATACGCTCCTCTGGATGGTGCGGCAGGTTCGCTTGCGGCCATGTCTCCTCCAGACCGAGGATCAGCTCCGCCCACTCATCTTCGCTATCGCTGTCGAAATAAAACCGTGCGTACTCGCGCACGATCTCTTCCGCCGTTCGTCTCGGGTCCCAAAGTGTGCACGCCCAAATCACCTTGTTCAGATCTTCGTAGATGCCTTCCGAGTAGAGTAAGGCGCCATACTTCGCGTGCGCGGTCTGGCGCGCCAAGCCTGTAAACTTGCGCGGTAGGGGATTTGCGCCGCTCGCTCCATAGCCCGTAAACAGACTGCCCTCCATGCTGATTTCAGGAAAGACCACACGGCTGTATTCTCCAGGCGGATCGAACGTATCAATCCATCGGGTTTCGGTCAGCACGCCGTCAAACCACTCGGCCCCGCTCTTCATTGCCGTATCGACCCACTGCATCTCTTCATCGTTCAGGAGCCATGTCGACACAATGTACTTCGCCTGGGGATGGTATTCCTTCACGACTTCGGCAATCGGTTGGCTAATCGTCATGTAGGTCCGCACCCAGGGTTCGCAATCCTTGCATCCGCAACTCCCCTGGTCGAACGGCCAGGTCACATACAGATCGATCGGTCCGATCAGTTCCAAGACCTTTCGCCGGTTTTCGAGGATCAACTCCATGCCGCCGAGCTTACTGGGGCAGATGGTGCTGTCCGGATAGAAGCCGCCGCGTTTGGCGGACATATCGGCCAGCAGCTCTTTGGACGGCTGAGCCTTGAACGCTTCATTCGCAATAGCCATCAGGCCCACGGACAGACCCAGACTGCTTGCCTTCTCATTGATTGTACGAATACGCTCGACAAGCTGCATGCCACGACTTTGGGGATCGTCCCAGAAGTTCACCGGATACCAGCTCATATCCAGCCAGGTCGAGAGAGTGTTGAATCCCCAAAGAGCCAGATCCTCAACATAGGTTTCGAGCTCGTCGAGAGGCGCACACTCATAATAATTATTGAAGTGACTGGCGAAGTAGACCCCACGGTTCGCGACCGCTGGCGATTCCACAAGCGTCGCAGTTTGGATTCTCGAAACGCCGTCCGCAACGCTTATCAGGCGAAGGAACTTGCCCAACCCATACAACAGACCCCGCTCGTCCCGCCCCGCGACCAGTGCGGCGTGGGTGGTCTGAGGAAACCTCCGCTCCAACCATCCCCAGCTGGGTTGTATGCCGATCAAGAATCCCTCTTCCGTTGCAGGGAGACTGCGCCCACACGCGTCCAACGCTTTCGCGACACCAAGACCCTCACGCGGCACACCGGCCAGAAGCACAAAGCCGTACTGCCCGTCTTCGGAAGCCCCCACACCGTTGGGTTCGTCTTCTTCACGAACCGTGACCGTCAACCCCGTTCGCGCCCGCAGACGCCGGACAAACAGCTCCACGGCGTTTTGCTCGACGTCCGATAGCGTCGAGCCCGTCACAACCAAAACCGGCCGGGCCAGGGTAATCTCTTCGGCCTCGGCAAGGCCGTCGGTGAAAAGCAAGAGAATGGTGGCCAACCCAAAGATGGCTTGTTTCATACGCATACGTCTATTTCCTCGCTTGTGTGCGTAACACCGTCGTTCGGCCCGCGCTCGCCGTCCAGCCTCAGTCAACTCTTAGTTCGTAACGGATGGCGTTCGGCACAGCCATGAGCGTCCACGATTCGTCATCCCGCACCAGGTC
>CAYTDF010000297.1:0-6445 GCA_964436365.1 uncultured bacterium
GAGACGTCCGCCGAAGGCGGGAGCCTTGCGGATGGGGAGAAAGCGAGTTCGATCTCTGTCGAGAAGACGTATCTGAATAGCTACGTCGCCCACGCGCCGATGGAGCCCCATGCGACAACCATTCAGATCGCAGGAGATAAGGCGACGGTGTGGGCTTCCACCCAAAGCCCCTTCGGCGTCCACAGTTCGGTCGCCGAAACCTTGGGTCTGCCGGAAGAGAACGTGCGCGTGATCACGCCTTTCGTGGGGGGTGGCTTTGGAGGCAAGCGGACTCGGAACGCAATCGAAGCGGCCAAGATCGTCAAACTGACAGGCCAATCGGTGCAGCTGGCGGCCACCCGGGCAGAGGAGTTCTTCTACGACACGTTCCGGCCAGCGGCGGTGGTCAAGATCAAGTCCGGGGTGACAGATGAGGGACGAATCGCGTTCTGGGACAACGGCATCTATTTCGCGGGTCAACGCGGGTCCGGACACATCTACGATATCCCTCACCATCGGACCGCCATATACGGTTCGGGATGGCGAGCGGCCTCCGGAACGCACCCGTTCGGCACGGGGGCTTGGCGCGCACCCGCCAACAACACGAATACCTTCGCTCGGGAATCACACATCGACTGTCTCGCCTCGGAAGTCGGAGTGGATCCTCTCGAATTCCGTCTTGCGAATCTGACAGACCCGAGAATGCTGCGCGTATTGAAGGCGGCGGCAAAACAGTTCAACTGGAAACCGGCGAAGGCTCCGAGTGGCCGGGGCTACGGTATAGCGGTCGGCATCGACTCGGGTACGTATGTCGCCCTCATGGCCGAAGTCGAGGTGGACAAACGCACGGGCGATGTCCAGGTGAAGCGAGTTGCCTGCGCCCAAGACATGGGATTGGTGATCAATCCGGCGGGCGCAATCACCCAGGTTGAAGGCTGTGTGACGATGGGGCTAGGCTATACCCTAACAGAAGAGATACACTTCAAGGGTGGGGAGATTTTCGATCTGGACTTCGCGACCTACACCATTCCAAAGTTCTCGTGGGTTCCGAAGATCGAGACGGTCTTGATCGACGATCCCGATGCTCCCGCCCAGGGAGGCGGAGAACCGGCTATCATCTGTATGGGCGGAGTGGTCGCCAACGCCATCTTCGACGCGATCGGGGCACGGGTGCTACAACTTCCGATGACACCAACAAGGATCCTCCTTGCGATGTAGGATTTTGGAGAGAGCACACCCGTGCCCCTCGCTGCGTCTTCTATTAGAGAGCATCGAAAACCAAGCCTAACGGCTTGATTTCACCTGCGGACACGGATTTTGGAGTATCGGTGACGGGTCGAGAACAGGAGAGGGGCATGCAACCCGCGCCGCGAATCGGAATCGTGATCCTCGCCGCCGGAGAATCGCGGCGGATGGGAGCGCCCAAGCCGCTACGGAACCTCGCCGGTAAGAGACTGCTCGAACATATCCTGACGAATACGTTCCTCTCGCGTGATAGCGTTCATCCGGTGGTTGTCCTGGGTCACGAGGCGGATCGAGTCCGCAGGTCTGTGCCCCCGGGTGTGGTGTGTATCGAAAACCGGGAATACGAGAAGGGACGGTTGAGTAGCGTGCAGTGCGGTCTGCGTGCCCTGCCCGGCCCCGTCGAAGGCGCGTTCATCTGGCCGGTGGACTGCCCACTTGTGCCGGGGGATGTGCTGGAAGCGCTCACCGAATCGTTTACGAGCCCGGAGTCGATCTGCGTTCCCTCCTACGATCTCCGGCGCGGCCATCCGCCGCTCATCGGAGCGGCGTTCTTCCAAGAGATCGAGAGTATGGGGCCGGACGAGTCCCTTCGTGAGCTGTATTCGACGCATTCCGAAAATCTGCAACACGTCATCGTGGATAGCGAGGCGATTCTTCACAATCTCAATACTCCCGACGAGCTCCAGACGGCTTCGGAATGGTATACTTCACATTCAGAGCGAGAAGTCCGGAGAGATACCCCATGACACAGATATTCGCACGCGTGCAAGAGTTGGTCGATGAAGGCCGTCTGGCGGCGGTGGCCACGGTTGTGGAGTCGCACGGCTCCACGCCCCGTAAGCCCGGCACACGTATGATTATCTATCCAGACGCCTCCATCGAGGGATCGGTCGGCGGTGGGAGTTTGGAGAAACGAGTCATCGAAGAGGCGCTTCGTGCGATTGAGAGAGGCGAAAGCCGTCTGGTGCCTATCGATCTTCAGGAAAAATCCGCGGACGGCACCGGCGCGATCTGTGGGGGCGAGGTCTCTGTCTTTATCGAGACTGTCGGGAATCCTTCGCGCCTGATCGTTCTCGGGGCCGGGCATGTGGCGCGAGCGCTGGCGCGGCTGGCCAGAGAACTCGAACTGCGGGTTGTCGTCTACGACGACCGCGAGGCCCAGACGAAACCGGATGATTTTCCGCCGGGGGTGCAGGTCGTGCAGGGTGCTTTCGATTCGGCGATGCGACGACTCGAACCCACACCGCGAGATTTCATCGCGATCATGGCCTACTCGCATACGCTCGACCAACCGCTTCTAAAGGACGCGCTGACAACTCCCGCGCGGTACATCGGCATGATCGGCAGTAAGACAAAATGCGGGAAAGTGAGACAGAATCTTGTGGAACAGGGCGTCTCACAAGAACGCTTGGAGAGCGTCCACGCGCCCATCGGTCTGCCCATCGGCGCGCACACCCCGGCGGAGATCGCGGTCAGCATCCTGGCCGAAATCGTCGGCGAGATGAACGCGTAAACGAACCATTCTAGTCAGGAGCCAGCGAGACTATGCCCGCCTACACCTATTCCGACATCGCCAAGACGCTCGACCATTCATTATTACGTCCAGAACTGACGGAGGATCAGGTTCGGGAGGGATGCAAGATCGCCCGGGAGTACGACACAGCGTCTGTCTGTATGCGGCAGTGCGATCTGTCCATTGGCAGAGAGATTCTGAGCGGTAGCGATGTGAAACTGGGGACCGTGATCGGGTTTCCGTTGGGGTACAGCACGACGGCCGCGAAGGTTGCCGAAAGCGCGGAAGCCATCGAGAACGGCGCGCGGGAACTCGATATGGTCCTCAATATCGGGAAGCTACTTTCAGGAGATTTCGGGTTCGTCGAACGGGATGTCGCCGCCGTGGCCGAGACCGCTCACTCCGGCGGCGCTCAGGTGAAGGTCATCTTCGAGAACTGCTACCTCACGGACGCTCTGATTGTGGAAGCGAGCAAGGTTTGCAGCCGGGCCGGTGCGGATTGGGTCAAGACATCGACCGGTTTCGGTACGGGCGGCGCGACGCTGGAGGACGTTCGCCTGATGCGGGAACACAGCGCGGCCAATGTGCAGGTCAAAGCGGCGGGAGGCGTGCGGACGCTGGACTCGCTGTTGCCGTTCCGTGAACTCGGCTGCACGCGGTTCGGCGCGACCGCGACGGTTGTCATTTTGGATGAAGTCCGCAAGAGATTGGCGGGGTGAGTCGAATCCGTGAGAGGCTCTAAAGAGCCGTTTGCGCGGTCGTGTTCTGGATGCGGCCATCGACGAGATGGATTTTCGAGGTTCCTCGTTCCATTAAGGATTCGTTGTGCGTAGCCAGGATCACGGACCGGCCTTGTTGGTGCTCTTCTTCGAGGCACTCGGCCAGAATATCCGTGTTCTCTTTGTCGAGATTCCCGGTGGGTTCGTCGGCGAAAATGAAATCCGGGTCCCCGGCGAGCATGCGCGCCATGGCCACGCGCTGTTGCTCCCCCACACTTAGCTCGGCGGGAAAGTGCAGCAGGCGGTCGGCAATCCCCAGACGCTCTGTGCGAGAAGCGATCCACTCATCACCGTTCCGTCCATCGCCGCTAATCGTCAAGGGTAGACGGATATTATCATGAACGGTGAGATATGGGACGAGATAGAATTTCTGAAATACGAATCCGACCGAATGTCTCCGGTAACGATTGCGGCGCGACCGGGAATACGTATAAATATCATCTTCCCGATAGGTGACCGTCCCCGAATCGGGCCGCAGCATGCCGCCGAGGATCAACAGAAGGGTGCTCTTTCCGCTGCCGCTCGGTCCATGGAGCACCGCGAAATCGCCGTCATCGATGCGCAAGTCGAGAGCGTCGAGCGCGCAGACGGTTCGGCCGGATCGAGTGTATTTCTTTGTCAGGTTCTGAACTTCGAGCATCGCGATTATTCCTCGACCAACGTCGTGTTGGGATCCATGGTCACGAGTTTTGCCATCGGTGCGATTTCCGACAGCAGCGCCACCAGACACGTCAGTCCCACGATGTTGGGTAGATGGCTCCAGACAATGCGTACCTGCGCGGTGTTCGCGACAAGCAGCGAGGCATTGAACGAGACGGAGAGACTGGCCCCGATCCAGAATCCCACGAGGGATGCGGCCAACGCCAAAGCCAAGATTTTCGAGAGATAGAGCCCCATAATATAGGCGTAGTTCGCACCCATGGAGACGAGAATGCCGACCTCGCGGGTCCGTTCCGCCACCTCCTGAAAGCCGGTGATGGCGATCACGAGAACGGTTACGGTGAGAACGATCCCCAAGAGATAACGTAGTGATTTCTGCGTCGTTTTTCTGGCCAGGAACCGGGCCTCGGCGATGTCGGTGCGAATGGTGTGCCGGAATCCCGGAAGGACTTTCTGCATTTCCCGTTCCTGTTTTCTCACCACATCCTCGAGCGTAGCGCCCTGCAAACACTGAAACGCGAGGATGGCGTTGATGCGGCCGGGGTGTCCGAACATTTGCTGGCATTCGGAGAGGTTGATGTAGATTCGGTAATCGTCAATCGCGCCCTTGGCGGGCAAGATTTCCAGGATGCGGAACGTGCGCCCGCTATAAGTGAGTTCCTCGCCAACGGCCATGGCGAGGTGCTGCGCGGCCGCCGCGCCCAGGCGCGCCTCACCGTCTTTCAACGACGACATCATGTTGCCTTTTTCGGAGGTCTCATCGGCGCGAGTGACGGGCTCGATGCCGGTTAGGAGAAAATCGCGGCCCTCGATGGCGATACGTTTTTGAAGCACGGAGACGTAGTATTTCGAGGGAAGCCGTAGTTCTTTGGCGAGAGTCTCAGTTGCCTGTACGCCAAAGAGCGGCTGGTTCTCGGTGCAGAGGTAGATGTCGGACTCCTCGGCCTCCTCGGGCAGGATCAGCATGTTGTGCCCCATGTTCTTCATGATCAGCTGCATGGAGCGGTTTGCAAACTGGGTGGTGTTTTGCAGGTAAACATAAAGCGCGACCAAGGCGGTCATGGCGAGGAATACCAGGAGGGTAATGCCCCATTTGTGCAGGGCTTGATTGAAGACGATCTTGAAGAACAAGGTTGTTCCTTTCGTTCGGGTGCTGGGGGGGTAACGTTCCGCGCGGCAGAACTTGTGTTCGCTGGCTGCTTGGATATCTGGCAAAGCGTCCGAACCGATTCCGTAACCCAATATAGTACCGTCCTCGGTGCTGGGGGAAGTCAGTTTCGCTGGCGGTTCCGTCAAAGAGGCGCGACACGAAGTCCCAGCAAGGAAGTGACCTACTCCCCGGTCGAGCTCATCTGTGGCGAACGAATGAATCAATCCGGAGTTGCCCCAAGAGCGGTCGCAGAATGATCGCACATGCTTGTTTTGAAGATGTGGAAGGAAAGGTAGAGAATACGTAAGTCTAGGAAAATGAGTATGCCCGGGACTGGACTCGAACCAGCACTGGTGTTACCCAACATGGCCCTCAACCATGCGCGTCTACCAAATTCCGCCACCCGGGCTTACCGGAAACCGAACCGTTAAGCGATCAATACAGACCCATGACAGAGCGGATTTCCATTAGGTGACCGCGCATCGTAGCAGCGTCTCGAAACCCGTCAAAGGTCGTATCGGCTCGCGCGGAAGTCCTGTCCGGCCATCGAGACCGAACACACTCCGCGCTGAGGGGCCACCTGCGTTGTCTCTCCCTGGCCTGGGCTATCGCCGTGCGTCCTATCGGACGCTAAGAGGAGAAAGACTGTGTTTGTGCACAGGCTGCCGTGTTTCCTTCTTGAGAGCAACTGCCCTGTGCCACCCGTCCAAGTTGAAGAAGACTAAGTTCTCGCACCGGCTGCTGTGTCTCCTTCATGAGAGCAACTGCCGGTGCCGCCCGCGCCCCTCGATACAAAATTGAGCCTGTCGGCTCAATTTCACTCGGGAACACGGGGGGGGACGGTACAACATTCTTCGGGAGTAGGATCTTGGTTTCGCCAGAACTTCAGAGAACCACCCCAGAATCATAACTTGGCGTTGTACTCGGCCACGATCTCGGTGGCGCGCTGGAGCTTGGCATACTCGCTGCCGGGAGGGGGCTCGTCAGAGACGCCCAAAACCAGTTTGGGATGCAGCCGCTCAATCAGCTCCCGTGTCTCGGCCTCGAACTCCTCCATGGAGAACTGCGACAGGAACGACGTGGCACAGATGCCGTCCACAAGAACCATGTCCTTGCCCA
>CAYTDF010000298.1:0-6427 GCA_964436365.1 uncultured bacterium
ATCGGCTGATCGAGGACGATATCGATCTGACGATGCGCGCCATTGCCGAAGTCGGCAAGATGGAGGTTCTGTCTCGTCCGTCGATCCTGGCCCGGCACAATCAGGAGGCCACCATCACGATCGGTCAAGAGGTTCCGTTTATCCGGAATAGCCGGGTGACACAGGATGGGCAGTTGATCAACACGGTCGAATACGAAGATATCGGCATTATTCTGAGAGTGACCCCGTTCATCACCGAAGAGGGTTTGGTGGAGATGGTTGTCGCGCCCGAAATATCGACGTTGACCGGCGAAACCGTCCCGATCTCTGCCGGGGTCGACGCTCCGGTCTTCGCCAAACGTTCGGCGGAAACACGGGTGGTCTTGCCCGATAGACAGACGGTGGTTATCGGCGGCCTGATGCAGGAAGACAACACGGAGACGGTGCGGAAAATACCGTTGCTGGGGGATATTCCGTTCTTAGGCAGCGCTTTTCGGCGCACGGTGAAGGAGAACGCCAAGACCGAACTGCTCATCTTCTTGACGCCGCATATCATCGAAGGAGCGGAGAGGTTGGCGGAGATGACCGACGACGAGCAGAAGCATACGGAGTTTGTCCCGGAGACGCTCTCTGAACGATCGACGGAGAAATACTTCGGCGTCCCCAAGAAATGAGCGTGTGTGGAGGGCTATGCGCCGCCGAAACGCTCCAGTGCCAATGTCGCCTTCTTGCGGAAAGGTGCGTTGCTGTAGCAAAGCATCCATCCCGTCCAGACCGCCGAAATGACGATGGCCACGAGTGCCAAGCTTATGCCCACGCTGTCGACGAAAGCGGCGGATTCCAATTGGCCCGCGTGCATCGCTCCCATTCGTAATAGGGGCCAAAAGCCCAAAAGGACCAGGATCGAGTTGATCGACACGAGCGCGGCCATCTTGTTCAATTGGAAGTAGAACGCGTTTGCGGTCAAGCAGGCTCCCACGCCGACGATATAGGCCACAAGGAATATGCGCGTTCCGAACAATGTGGAGACTGCAATCGGTAAGAAGGCGATGAATGGCAGAGCCAAGCATCCGATGACGAGTCTGTTTCGGGTGACCGGCAGGCTGGCGTAGACGCGGATGGAGCCGAGAAACGACCAGGCGAGAACCACGAACGCGACGATCACAAGTTGGACGGCGAAGAAGAGGAATAGCGTGGGTGACAGCAGACCCTCTATCGTTCCGGATAGCCAGTGAACGAGACCGTAGGCCACTCCTACCAGCACAACCAACGACAGAGAACCGAGCATGACGAACGTGAACGGATTGGCGGTGCAGGTGTCGAGCCAGTGGATTGCGGTATCTTGTCCTCTGAGGTCACGTGTGGGAACGATGGCAGGTTCCTTGGGGGTGACTCTGTTGCCGGAGAGGCTTTCCAAGAACCGGGGCGCGAAACGATAGGAGCCAACCGTCATCGCTAAGGTTGCGAGCACGGCCAGCACGCGAACCACCTGGCTATCATCCCAGTGTCGCGTTAGATAGAGACAGCCGATCCCGTATGCCAGAAACGCGAGGCCATAGACGGCGGACAGGAATGGACCGATTTCCCACCAGCGAAACACGGAAAGAAAGAGGAAGAGTCCGCTGCATAGCAATAAAACAAAGCAGATGTACGGAGGAATATTACCCATAAACGTAAGTTTGTCGGGAACATACTTGTAGATCGCTGGAACCCCCAAAGCGATGACGGAGCCTCCGACGATTATAGGGACAGCGACCGCTTCGAACAAGAGAGCTCTGCCGTGGGCAGATTTTTCGACGGGTAACGTGCGCACCATTCGGGCCACACGGTGCTGGTGCAAATCCGAGATGAAATACCACGCGCAAAGGACGAGACTCAAATACGCGAGCAGAATCAATGCGTTGTCTCCGTATCGCATTGTTTGAAATACACCCAAACCGGCATAGAAGATTGCGGTGAAGGCGAAGGCCGCTCCGTAGCGGCGGAAATAGTCGAAGATTATGCGGCGGTCCATCTCAGTTCTCCTTTGCGAGCGCGACGAACAGTTCTTCAAGCGTGACCGGTGAGTCGGAAACCTCGGTCACACCCCGTGACCGCAGCCAGGTTTGGCCGCCGCCCTGTGTATCCACCAGAACTCTCCAGCGGTCTCCCGTTCGCTCCTGTACGTATAGACCTTCTTGTTGCGAAGGCTCCAGGCCGTTGGCGTGAACGAAATCCACCATGCGGAACCGTTCGACGATATCGCTCGTCGGCCCCTCAAGCAGCATCCGGCCGCTCGCGATCATGCCCACATGGTCGGTGAAGCGTTCGATATCGGTCAGGCCGTGCGACGAGATCAAGACCGTGCGTTCGTTGTCTTGCACCGCCGCGAGCAGTTCGGAGAAAATCTGTTGCTTGGAGAGAGCGTCCACGCCGATGGTGGGCTCATCCAAGAGCAGGAGGTCCGGCCGATGGGCAAGCGCGATGACTAGACCGAGTTTGACCCTCGATCCGAACGACATGGTTCCGATCTTGTCGGTCCAGCCGATGTTGAGTTTTTCGAGCAGGCGCTCGCAGTAGGCTTGGTCCCAGTCCGGGTAGAATCGGCGGACGAAATGAATCAGCCGCTTGACTTTTTTCCAGGCGTTGAACGAGAGATCGGGACTGACGTAGCCCACACGGCGCTTGACCTCGACCTCTTGTTCGCGGTGGTCGAGCCCGAAGATGCGGATGTTGCCCGCGCTTTCCCGGCCCATGTTCATGATGAGGTCGATGGTGGTGGTTTTGCCCGCCGCGTTGGGCCCGATGAGGCCGTAGATCGCGCCTTTTGGGACGGTGATGTCGATGGGCCCGAGTTTGAATCCTTTGAACGATTTTTCGAGTCCGCGTATTTCAATGGCTGGTTGAGTCACGATTCTTGTGCTCCTTCCTGTTGCCGAATGAGGCGTCTTGTCAGTTCGATGATTTCGCACTCGCTCATGCCCGCCTCGATGGCTTCGAGGACGGGGCGGTACAGCTGCTTTCGAATGTCCCGATGGGAGAGTTCCGTGACGATCATGATCCACGCTCTCCTTTCACGTCGCGGATGAGCCGCCGAGTGATATCCAGTATCTCTTCTTCGCTTAGGCCCGCTTCGGTCGCTTCTCGGACCGCTTGTTGCATGAGCCGCTCCGCCTCCCGGCGTTTGGCCTCACGGCTTCGTGAAGCGCCATCGTCGGCGACGAAAGTGCCTAAGCCCTGTTTGCGAAAAACGACGCCCTCCCGCTCCAACTCCTCGTAGGCCCGTTTGACCGTGATCAAACTGACCAGCAGAAGATCGGCGAGCGAGCGGAACGAGGGCAGTGGCTGGCCGGGATGAAGCCGGCCTTCGCTGATCTCTCGTTTGACGCCCTCCACGATCTGCCGGTAGAGCGGCCCCGGGGCTGCGGGTGAAATCGGGGGAATGAGAAGATTCTCTGCTGTTTGTGTCATCCTACCCACCTTATTGGGCTGCTAGGCCGCACGATCATGATTTTCACCGGGATACCGAGTCTTGCCAAAAGACTTTTGATTCGCATTGCGACTCCGCTTTTCGGTGTCTTGATGATGACGAAAGTGTCGTTGTCGATTTGAGTTTCCATGATTCTTTTCGTGAAACCTCCGTGGTCTTCTTGTCGCCTATACTGTGTATAATAACCATATACACTGCGATGTCAAGCGAAAACGGTCAATTCTTGGTTTTTTTTGCGAGGGGCAGGTTGGTTGATGGTTTATTCTGCTGATATAACTGTGGTTACGTGGTCTGTTTTTTTTCTCTGGGGCGGCGTGGTGGGTTCGCGCCCAGCTGGGCACAGACGGAATAGGCCCCGCCAAACTCGACGGGGCCTATGGAAGGATACGGTCTCGTGTCTCTGACTGGCCCGATCAGTCCCAGCGATACTCGATCATTTCTACAATGTAATAGTGTCCGCGGAGTTCTCTGGATAGCCAGACGTCGCCATTTGAGGTTAGGCCGTTGCTGGACTTGTAGGGTTTTGCTGCCCGGCCCGTCAGCCAGTCACCCGAGTCACCGTCCGGTCCCCCCGCGAAGATGAGGTAGTGACTGCCGTCATGGTTGGAGCAGTCGCGATCCTCGTATCCGTAGAAGACGTCGGGAATGAATGGGTCCATAGGGATGTTGTTCATGTACGAGATGGGAGAGGTCAATTCCGAGTAGATCTGGCCGTTGAAATGGTTGGGCGCAATGCCGACCCGCTTGCTCGTTTCCGGCGTCTTTCCCCATGACGTGCCGTGGAGTAGGAAACGGCATTTTTCCGCCGGTCCCGCGTCGTTTCCGTCGATCAGCCAGAGCCCAATGTCGGTCTGCCGGATAGTGTTCTGCGTTTCGATCATTCTCAGGTCGGAATACGTGCGCGATATCTTGGCTCGTATTTGCGCGTTCAGGAAATTGGGGACCGCGATCGCGGCCAGTATCCCAATGATTGCAACAACGATCAGCAATTCGATAAGTGTAAAAGCTCTTCTCATTTCTCACCTCACGCTGCCTGGTGTGCGCGAATTATGATGGTCACGTTGGAGCGCTGCAAGTTCGTTTTGATCTGCTCTGACAGTCTATGAATTCTTACAAGATATGCAACACAAAGGCGTGTGAAGTGAGGGAAGATGATATTCTATGTTGTCAAGTGGAGGCGTTGCTGGGGCCATTCACGTTTTCTCCCGCGCTCCCTTTTGAGTTCATATCCTGTAAACTAGATGCGTAATGGCGCTCTCCGAAGTGAAGATATCGCTTCGGTGGAGCCAAGAGGAAGCGTGGAGATGCCTCAGCATATCGGAATCGTCGCGTGCAGTGCGGAGGGCGCGGCCCTCTGCTATCGCACGATCTGTGCGGAAGGCGCGGCCCTGCTCGGCGAGCATGCCCACCCCGAAGTGACCATGCACACGTATCCTCTGAGTGACTATATGCGCTCGATCACCGTTGGCGACTGGGAAAGCGTGGCCGAACTGATGTTCGCTTCGGCGAAACACCTCCATGCGGTGGGGGCGGATTTTCTGATCTGTCCCGACAATACAATTCACCAAGCCTTCGGGTATTTGCTCGAACGTTCGCCGCTACCCTGGCTGCACATCGCCGAAGCGGTTGCGCTTGAAGCGCAACCGCGCGGGTTTGCACGCCTGGGAGTGCTGGGTACGCGGTACCTGATGGAAGGGCCGGTCTATGAAGAGAGGCTTTCCGATCACGGGATCGAGTGCGTTGTCCCGCCACAAGAGGAGCGGGCGCAAATCGACGAACTGATCTTCAGCGAACTTGTGTACGGCCGATTCGAACCCGAAACGCGCGACACCTTCTCGGGAGCGATCGACCGCTTGCGGTCTCGGGGCTGCGATGCCGTTGTATTGGGGTGCACGGAAATCCCGCTGCTAATTGACGAAGAAGACTCATCCCTGCCGACTCTCGATTCCACTCGCCTGTTGGCGCGGGCGGCTTTGCGCAGGGCTGTAGATGGATGACGCGCTACGCGCGGCACAGAAGGAGTGAACCATGTCCTTTCGACGACCGATCGACCGCAGACGTTTCTTGCAGACCACCGGTGGGGCGGCGCTTGCCGCCAGCGCTCCCGCGATACGTACGAGCGCAAAAACGAGACGGGACAAGCCGAACCTCTTGGTCCTGTGGACGGACGAACAGCGCGCCGACACTATGGAGGCGTATGGGAACCGCTCGATCAAGACCCCGAATCTGAACCGGCTCGGGCGTGAAAGTGTCGTGGTGGAGAACGCGTATGTCAGCCAACCGGTTTGCACGCCCTCTCGCTCGACAGTCCTCACCGGCCTGTGGCCGCACACAAACGGTTGTGTTACGAACAACATTCCCCTCTCCACAGAGATTCCGTGCCTGCCGAGGTTGCTTCAAGATGACGATTACCGAAGCGGGTATTTTGGGAAGTGGCACCTGGGCGATGAGATCTACGCACAGCACGGTTTTGAAGAATGGGTGAGCATCGAGGATGGCTATACCAAGCACTACCGGGAGGGGCGAGACCGCACCCGGAAGAGTTCGTACCACGATTTCCTCGAAGAACTGGGTTATGTACCCGACACATCCGCAGGGACCTACAGCCGTGGGTTTGCGGCACATCGCAAGTTGGAACACTGTAAACCGAAATTCCTCGAACGCGAAACGTGTGATTTTCTTCACCGCCATCGGGACGAACCCTTTGCGCTGTATGTCAATTTTTTGGAGCCGCACATGCCCTTCTATGGGCCGCTGAATCATCTCCACGACCCCGACGAGATCACCCTACCCACGAACTACGCCGATCCACTCGAAGAGGACGAGCCTCTTGCATACCGGCTGCTGCGGACGTACCACAGGAACCGCGGTTTTGAGAAACTCGATCTCAAGACCGAAGCCGGTTGGCGTCGACTGATTGCGAACTACTTAGGTTTGTGTTCGCAGGTCGATCTGAGCGTGGGGGCGATTCTCGAGACG
>CAYTDF010000299.1:0-5500 GCA_964436365.1 uncultured bacterium
CGCCCCCTCCAAAGTCCGAGCACGAATTCGATAGGTAAGCGAATGGGTAACTCTGTCGACCGTCTGTTGGATGCCAACCTGGACCGTATCGTCGAGGGACTTCGTGTTGTCGGCGAAGTACTTCGCTTCGTGGCCGAGGACGCGGAACTGACCGGCGCAGTGCGAAAGCTCCGGCGTGAAGTCGTTGCGGTCGCGCAGTCCGTTCCGCACCTGCAAGAGAGACGTGTGAGCGCTCGTGACAGCGTGACTGACGTGGGGCGCAGCCTGCCGTCGTCACCCTATGGTGACCTGGTGGACCTGATCGAGGCCAACTGGAGCCGAGTCCAGGAGTCGCTGCGCACTCTGGAAGAGATCGGGCGCGCCTGTTTCCCCGGATGGGCAGAGAGATTAGCCCCTCTTCGGTACGACGCCTACACACTTGAAAAACATACAGTTACAGCTATGCAGCCTTTCATCATCCGCTCTAAACTTGATTTTGGCCTCTACGTTGTCTTGGGCCAAGCACAACAGAATGGAAGGGATTTCGAGACGGTCACGCGGGCCGCAATCGCCGGAGGAGCGGGGGCAATTCAGCTTCGAGCCAAAGAACTGGAGAAACGGGAGATACTCGAGTGGGCCAAACGGCTCCGTGCGGTCACAGCCGAATCGGGCACAACCTTCCTGATTAACGATCATCTCGACATCGCCCAAGCCTGCGAGGCGGATGGGGTGCATCTCGGGCAGAGCGATCTGCCGATTGCCGATGCCCGGCGGGTCGTTGGCCCGAACGTGATTCTCGGTGCGTCGACACACTCGGTCGAGGAAGCCTTGGAGGCGGAAGCCCAGGGCGCCTCCTATATCAACGTGGGCCCCATCTTCCCAACACAAACGAAGGCCGTGTGCGTTCCGCCAGTGGGGCCGGGTCTGTTGACGGAAATCCGTGCCAGTGTGCAAACACCGTTGACCTGTATGGGGGGGATCAGTGTCAAGAATATAGGACAGGTTCTGGATGCGGGAGCGGAACGGGTCGCCGTGGTGTCGGCCGTGGTCGGGGCGGAGAAGATCGAGGCCGCCGCACGGCAACTGTCGGATGCCATCGGAGCCGCGAAAGAGAGGCGGTCCGGGACAGTCTCTCGAACGAGACCGTGAACAAGGCCGGGAGACGCCTTGAATAGTAGGCTTGACCGGGATTATACTGTTTCGCTTACAGAAGTGAGTTGGTGCGTCTACCGACAGGGTTTCGTGGAAGACGGAGCGAGGGCCGGCCGCCTGGATTCGACATGGTGGTATGGCTCATTTTTTTGAGGCTTTCGTCCCCGCCCTATGGCTCAACCATCTCAGGAAAGGACGAGACGTTGAAAAAGCTGGCCTGCATAATTCTCGCCGCAGGCGAGGGGACCCGGCTCAATTCCAACATCCCGAAATCCCTGCACGAGCTTTGCGGCGAACCGCTAATCGTCCACATCAGCAAGACAATCGAAGGCTTGATCGACGCACGGAAAGTGATTGTCGTGGGCTTCGGTGGAGATCTGCTGCAAGTTGAACTGGCCCGACGCAAACTCACTCAGCGCACAAAGTTCGCTTTGCAGAAAAGACGGCTGGGCACAGGCCATGCCGTACTGATCACCAAGAAATTCTTTGAACGTTACACGGGCGATATCTTGGTGCTGGTGGGCGACGCACCCCTGATTACGCACGAGACGCTCAACCATCTCGTGGAGCGGCATCGGCGTCAGGAAGCGGCCGCCACGGTCCTGACCACAAGACTGAAGAGGCCGGATGGATACGGCCGCGTGCTTCGACACCAGGACCAGAGTGTCTTGAAGATCGTCGAGGATAAAGACGCGAACATCTACGAGAAGAAAGTAACCGAAGTCAATACAGGAACTTACGTGTTTGATTCGAGACAACTGTTTAAGGCATTGCGGAAGATCAAACCCGATAACGAACAGGGCGAGTACTACCTGCCAGATGTACTCCACATTATGGTTAAAGAGAATCTTCGTGTCGAAGCGCTGGTCACGCGCGATGCGACGGAGATTTTAGGAATCAACGACCGTAAACAGTTTGCCATCGCCGAGCGGATCATGCGCAACCGGATTCTGGACAGGCTGATGGCACAAGGCGTGACGATCCTCGATCCACCGAGTACCTTCATCGACCAAGGCGTTGAGATCGGGATCGATAGCATTATCCAACCGAATACGCACATTCGGGGCCAAACTCAGATCGGTACGGACTGCTTGGTCGGTCCGATGACGCAGATCGAGAATTCAGAGATTGGCAGTCGTTGTGCGATCAATGGTTCACAAATACTCCAAAGCCGGGTCGGCCCGGATTGTGAGATAACAACATCCTATATCCGGGGCTGCACGATCCCTGACACCGAGAGAATCGGTCCTTTCGCGAATCTCCAAGAGATGGAGAAGAGTCAGAAAGGAAGAGGCGGAAAGTCCGCCAGGGTTGGGGCGGCGGCCGACAGTAAAAGCAACCGTCCCCGGACACAAGCAAGCAGGAGGCAACCAAGCCATGCGAAGCGTTGAGCTAACCGCAAAATCTCGTGTCGAGTCGGGGAAAGGCCCGGCTCGACGTTTACGAAGCACAGGCCGAGTTCCGGCCGTGGTGTACGGCCTTGACGGGGCGTCGGCATCCGTCAGCGTCGATAGCAAAGAGCTGAGTCACGTCATTCACAGTGGAGGCGGCGAACACATTATCGTCAACCTCACGGTCGAAGAGACGCCAACTCAGATGACACTCATGCAAGCGGCTCAGCACGATCCTCTTTCGGGGCGCGTCGAGCATGTCGATTTTCTGCGGATTACAGCGGACAAAGCGATTCATACCCGCGTGGAGGTCCGAACCGTGGGCACAAGCGAAGGCGTAAAACTCGGCGGGATTCTGGAACTTCAGATTCGCGAGCTCGAAGTGGAATGCCTTCCCCACCTGATTCCGGAAGGATTCGAGGTGGACGTCACGGCAATGGAAGTCGGCGACACGCTTCACGTCTCGGACATCGCGATCCCCGAAGGGATTCAAATTCTGACCCCGAGTGATTACCCCGTGGTTATCGTCCAGGCCCCGAGCAAGGTCGAGGAAGAGACCGAGGAAGGTGAAGAGGGCGAAGAAGGCGCAGAAGATGCCGAGGCGACGGAAGCCGCTGAGGGAGAGGAATCCTAAGACGCCGTGTGGACCCTATTCGGATTGGGCAATCCCGGTTCTGAATACGAAGGCACCCGTCACAATGTCGGGTACGACGTTTTGGATGAGCTCGCCGAAAGGCACGGTATCCGGTTCTTGGGCGGTGGACGCCAGTACGTGGATGGGACAGGCCGGATCGGCGACGAGGCGGTCCGGCTGGTGAAACCCACGGCGTATATGAACCGTAGCGGCGTGTCCTGGCGGATGCTTGCGAGGCGAGAAGAACTCGCCCCCGAGCGTGCGGCGGTGATTTACGACGATATCCACCTACCGCTGGGGAAGCTTCGCCTCCGAATGCGTGGCAGCGACGGTGGGCATAACGGTCTGGCCTCCATTTTGGAGGCGGCCGGACACCGGAACGTCAAGAGGATAAGGCTGGGGATCGGTGGAAATGAGCGGGACTGGGTAGACCATGTCCTCTCTCCATTCACCAAGGCCGAATCCGAAGTCATATTGCAACTCGTCCAGCTGGCGGCCGACGCGACCGAAATCATGGTCCGCGAGGACTTTGAGACAGCAATGAACCGCTTCAGCGGCGAGACGGTATAGAAGGAGAGAGGTACAAGAAATGGAACTGGCAGTAACAACGGTTAGCGCCTTCGTGGCCCTGGCTTTCGTGGTCTTTCTGGTGAAAGACGTGCTGGCGAAAGACCCCGGTAATGATACGATGCAAGACTTGTCCGCCATGATCCAGGACGGCGCCCGCGCCTTCCTGAAGCGGGAGTACATCTGGGTCTTCTCGTTTGTAGCCGTGATCTTCGTCCTTTTCGCTCTCGCTCCTGCGAGCGTGGAGTTGGGCTGGAAGACAGGTATTGCGTTCGTGATCGGCGCGGTCGTTTCAGCGGCAGCAGGCTTTGTGGGCATGAGCATCGCCACGAAAGCCAACTGCCGTACGGCGCAAGCCGCCCAAACCGGCGGTCTCAAAGCGGCGCTCTCCGTGGCCATCGGTGGTGGCGCGGTGATGGGCATGTCCGTTGTGGGCCTGGCTCTCCTAGGGCTTTGCCTGATCTACGCTTTCACGAAAGATACGAGCATCGTCAACGGCTATGCGATGGGCGCGAGTTTGATGGCTCTGTTCGCACGTAGCGGCGGCGGTATTTACACAAAAGGCGCGGATATGGGCGCGGACCTCGTGGGGAAGGTCGAAGCCGGTCTGCCGGAAGACGACCCCCGCAACCCCGCTGTTATCGCAGACAACGTGGGTGACAACGTGGGCGACGTCGCAGGACTCGGCGCGGACTTGCTCGAATCCTACGTCGAATCGATCATCGCCTCATTGGCCATCGCGGCCACACTGGGCCTGGCAACCGACGTCTCCTTGAAACTACAGACGCTTCCACTGTTCATCGCAAGTATGGGCGTCTTCGCATCGATCGCGGGGATTTTCTACGTACGTATCTTCGGAACCGGGAATCCACAGTCGGCACTGATGATGGGAACGTACGTGGCCGCCGGGTTGGCGATTCTGGGCACAGCAATCATCGTCTTCTTGACACAGTTGGGGGACGGTTTCGTTGTCGACGGCGTCACCTACTCGGCCATGGCGCCGTTCTACGCGACGGTGTTCGGCATCGCGGCCGGTGTCATCGTCGGCTATACGAGCGAATACTACACATCAAAAGACTACGCACCGGTGAAAGGCTTGGCCTCGAACTCACAGAGCGGTCCGGCGATCACGATCACGGACGGCCTGGCCGTCGGTATGGCCAGCACACTGATGCCAGTTATCGTTCTGGTTGTTGCCACGATCCTGTCTTACCACGTCTGTGGGTTCTACGGCGTTGCCATGGCCGCCCTGGGTATGCTGGCCACGACAGGGATGGTGGTTGCGGTCGATTCGTACGGTCCCATCGCCGATAACGCTGGCGGTATCGCCGAAATGGCGAAATTGCCTCCCGAAGTTCGGGAGATCACGGACAACCTCGATGCGGTCGGAAACACGACAGCGGCCATCGGGAAGGGCTTCGCCATCGGTTCGGCCGCCTTCGCAGCCATGGGCTTGCTTTCCGCGTTCATCCTCTCCTCAAAAGCGAATATCGGGGCGGACCTGGATATGCGGCTGGATAATGTCAAGATACTCGGAGGCTTGCTGCTAGGCGGCATGCTTCCGTTCTATTTCTCGTCGAAGCTGTTTCGGGCTGTCTCCCTGTCCGCGGATCGGATGATCCAAGAAGTTCGTCGCCAGATACGGGAGATTCCGGGCTTGCTCGAAGGAACAGCGAAACCGGATTCGAAGACATGCGTGGACATCGCCACACAAGGCGCGATCCACGGAATGCTGCTTCCCGGCTTGACCGCTATCCTGGTTCCGCCGGTCATCGGT
>CAYTDF010000299.1:5510-6425 GCA_964436365.1 uncultured bacterium
GGCGCGGAAGCCCTGGCCGGATTGCTCGTCGGCTCGCTGGTTTCGGGGCTGTGCCTGGGCATCCAGAGCGCCAACAGCGGCGGAGCAATGGACAACGCAAAGAAGTACATTGAAGAAGGAAACTTCGGCGGCAAGGGCTCGGAAGCCCACAAAGCCGCCGTTATCGGCGATACAGTGGGCGACCCGCTCAAAGATACCGTCGGCCCCTCGATCAATATTCTGATTAAGCTGATGGCGGTTATTTCGCTGGTGCTCGCACCAGTCTTCACCGCCAAAGGCCTGTTGGGATCCCTCTTGGGATAAAAAGAGAATCGCCTCCGATTCAAATCGGAGAAAACCCTTGGCCGGCTCCACCGTGGGTCGGCCCGCTAGTCCAAAAGGAGTGTGTATAACTAATGCCTGACGATCGTCCAGTATTGTATGAGATGATGTACATCGTCGACCCCACAATTGGGGAAGAGGCTGTACAAAAGAAAGCCGAGGATCTCAAACAAGAGATCACCACCCTCGGTGGAACCATCGTAACCGATAGCCCCTGGGGACAACGACGCCTCGCCTATCCGATCAAGAAACGGACAGAGGGCTACTATTTCATCCTCGAATACAACCTTCAGCCTTCGAAACAGAAGGAACTGAATGCCACCCTGCGCATCTCTCAGGAGGTTCTCCGCCACATGAGCCTGAGAGTACCTAAAGCGAAACTGATGCAGGACGAGCACGACGCGAAGATGATGAAGAAGCGTGCCGCCGCTGCTGAAGCCCAGGCGAGAGCCGCTGCCGAGGCGCAAGCCAAGGCTGCCGCCGAAGCGGAAGCCAGAGCCGCCGCCGCCGCCGCCAAAGCCGCCGCCGAAGCAGAGGCTGCTGCCGAAGCGGAGGCTGCTGCTCCTGAGGCTGCTGCTCCTGAGGCTGCTGCTC
>CAYTDF010000300.1:0-6412 GCA_964436365.1 uncultured bacterium
GAATGAGGACGCCTTTCAGTTCACCGGCTACACCCGGGGGACGCCTCGCGCACGGTACCCCTGGAAGCCCACGCGCCATTCCGACAACGCGCAGTGGCCCCCGCTCGGCCTCTCGCTCAAGGTCGACTTCGCTCCCCCCGCATCCCTGCGGCCACAGTACGACGGCCTCACGGTTTCGATCCACTACGAGCTCTACCAGGGCATTCCGGTCATGGCCAAGTGGCTGACCGTCGAGAACCGGACCGCCAACACCGTACGAATCGATTCCGCCAGCACCGAAATCCTCGCGATTAACGAAGAACAGAAAGAGCGTTTCCACGCGGAGAGCAGTTACGCTTTCGCGGGCATGGAAACCAATCACTGGGAAACGGATGCAGACTACAAATCCCAGTTGGATTATCTCTATCAGTCGCCGATTCTCTATTCGAGCCACGCGCCACTCGGCCCGGGAGTGGACATCGCTCCGGGTGAGACCTTCGAGTCGTACATCACTTTCATCATGCTCTATGACAGCGACGACCGCGACCGGCGTGGGTTGTTTCGGCGGAAACTGTATCGAACCCTCACACCCCAGGTAACCGAGAATCCGATCTTCATGCACGTTCGCAGTTCGGATTCGGAGACCGTCCGAGCGGCCATCGATCAGTGCGCCGAAGTCGGTTTCGAAATGGTCATCCTGACGTTTTGGAGCGGCTTCAAGATCGAAAGCGAAGACCCGGAGTACATCGCCAACTTCAAGGCCGATGTCGAGTACGCGCACGCCAAGGGGATCGAGATCGGCGGGTACACACTGATGTGCGCCTCGCGCGGCGTGGGTGAAAAGTACAACTGTATCGACCCCGCCACCGGAAAACCCGGCAGCAAGTTCGGCCAGAGCGCCTGCACCGCCACCGCATGGTACGACGGTTACAGCGACCGCGTCTTCAACTTCATCGACGCCACGGGGATGGATATCATCGAGACCGACGGCCCCTACCACGGCGATGTATGTGCATCGACCGAACACAAATATCACCAAGGACTCGACGATTCACAGTACTGGCAGTGGAAACGTTGCGTGGATTTTTACGAAGAGTGTCTGAAGCGCGGGATGTACATCAACACCCCGGATCGGTATTACTACCACGGCGCACAGAAATACCCCATGGGCTACCGCGAGAGCAACTGGAGCCTGCCGCGCTGGCGGCAGATTATCCTCGCCCGGCAAAACATCTTCGACGGCACCTACTGGAAACCTCCCAGCATGGGCTGGATGTTCGTGCCTCTGGTCGAGTATCACGGCGGCGGTGCGGCGGCCACATTGGAACCGCTCTCCGAACACCTCCAGGAATACGAATGGCATCTCGCCCAAAACTTCGGCAGCGGCGTGATCGCCTGTTACCGTGGGCCGCGTCTGTACGATACGGACAAGACCAAAGCGGTGGTGAAAAAATGGGTGGATTTCTATAAAGAACACCGCGCCATCCTCACCTCCGACATCGTTCACGTCCGGCGGCCGGATCACAAAACGCTCGACTATATCCTGCACGCCAATCCTCAGTTGAAGGAAAAGGGGCTGGCGATGATCTACAACCCCACCGACCTGGCGATCGAAAAGAAGATCGAACTTCCCCTCTATTACACCGGTCTAGAGAAGAACGCGAAGATCCGCGAACGAGACGGCCGCGCCAAGCGCGTAAAACTCGACAGCGCGTGCAACGCAACAGTAACCGTCGAGATGGGACCCAAGAGCATCACCTGGTTCGTCATCGAATAGCCGGGACCATCGACAGCGATGGACGGAAGAGAGACGCCGTATGCACGACAGGCGAGCGAAAGACGAGAACGGCTGCCACGAATGGCCGTGGCGCACTCGCGCACGGAGACGCGTGACGCGTTTCTCCGGTCTCTCTTGCCTCGTACTCTCTCTTCTTTCGTGCGGCCCGCCGGGTGACCTCGGTAATGCGGCGCGCCGTGAAGAGGGGGGCGTGCCGGAAGGACGCAAGTTTGTCCGGTTCTGGCATACCTGGGGCATGGGGAACTCCCGGAGAATCATCAATGAGGTCATCGCCGATTTCAACCGTTCACAATCGGAACACTGGGTCGAACCGACGAGCATTCCCTGGACACAGGTGGATCAGAAGATTCTGATCTCGACGGCTGGCGGCGTCCCACCCGAGATCACGATGATGGCCGAGTTTCAGATCGCGCCCTACGCCTCACGATACGCCCTCCAGTGTCTCGACCCGTTGGTTACGGAAGGTCGGCTGAATCCTGACGACTACATGGACGTGACCTGGGCAGCCGGTCTGTATGACGGCAAACTCTACGGCGTCCCTCTCGCCCACGATCTCCGCGCAATGTTCTATAATAAAGAGATGTTCCGCGAAGTCGGGCTCGATCCGGAGCGACCGCCACGCACCTGGAAAGAACTCTGGGAATGCGCTGAGCGATTCGACCGCAAGGGGGATGACGGCCATTACACGCGGCTAGGATTCAGTCCACTCTGGGGAAATACGTGGCTCTTTCTCTACGGATGGCAAAAAGGCGCGCGTTTCATGTCCCCGGGGGGACGCCAGGTCACATGCGCCAGCCCCGAGATCGTCTCTGCACTCGAATGGGTAACCCGGTGGTACGAACGCTACGGGGTGGAAGAAATCCAAGGCATGCAAGCCACGTTTGGAGGATTCGGTCAGGACCCGTTCATTACGGGCCGCGTGGCCATGTTTACCAACTGCTATGGGTATATGAAGGACCTCCACCGCTATGCCCCCGACCTCGACTACGGAATCGCAGAACCGCCCTATCCGGAGAACGGCGTACGGGCGACATGGACAGGTGTCTGGGTGCTGATGATTCCAGTGGGTATCCAGAATCCCGAGGGTGCGCGGACGTTCCTCGAGTATCTGTTGCGGACCGACGTTCAGATCAAACTGGCGGCGGGTATCGATATTCTCCCTGCAAGCAAAGCCGCCGCGCTGTATCCGTATTTCCAGGATGACCCCAAACGGCGCGCCTGCATCGAGATGATGGAGATCACCCGTATACGGCCAACAACTCCTATTGGAAAGCTCTTGTGGGATGAGATGGAGCGCGCCACAAACCGTGCAATCTACGGTCAGGGCAAACCCGATCTGGTCTTGCGAGAGGCGCAAGAGAAGATTCAAACCGCACTCGACCGGCAGCAACGCTTGGAAAAGATCCGCAGAAACGCCATGGAGAAGCGCTCGTGAGCGGCAAGCGCAAACACCGCTGGCGGGAGACGCTTTACGGCTACGCGTTCATCATGCCGTGGCTGATCGGCTTTGTCTGTTTTGCCGCGGGACCGCTGCTCGCCAGTTTCTGGTTCAGTTTCTGCAGTTACGAGGTGCTGACGCCGCCGGTCTGGATCGGTCTCCAGAACTATAAGGAACTCGCAACCGGGGATCCACTGTTCTGGAAATCCCTGTACAACACCGTTGTCTACGCATTAGGGAGTTTGCCACTCTGCACGGCGGTCGCGTTGGGGCTCGCTCTACTGCTGAATCAACGGCTACCGGGCATGGGATTCTTCCGCACACTCTTCTTCTTGCCTTCGCTGGTCCCCATTGTCGCCTCCTGTATCTTGTGGGTTTGGGTGCTCAATCCACGCTCCGGCATTCTTAACGCTCTCCTGGCGCAGATCGGCATCGATGGACCGGGCTGGCTGCTCAGCGAGTTCTGGTCCAAACCCGCTTTGATCCTGATGAGTGTCTGGGGCGTCGGCGGGGCGATGATCATCTTTCTCGCCGGACTCCAGGATGTCCCCCGCCAGCTCTACGAAGCGGCGCGCATCGACGGGGCCTCAACCTTACAACAGTTTCTCCACGTCACGTGGGCCATGCTTTCCGCGACCACGTTCTTCAACCTCGTGGTGGGCTGCATCGCTGTCCTGCAGCTCTTTACGCAAGCCTACGTCATGACCAAAGGCGGCCCCGTCGATTCAACGTTATTTTACGCGGTCTATCTCTTCAAGACCGCGTTCGAGCATCTACGCATGGGCTATGCCTCCGCGATGGCCTGGATTCTGTTTCTCCTGATCCTCGCGCTCACCGGCGTCCAGTTCGCTTTGGCCAAACGGTGGGTTCACTATGAAGGGGGCGACCGCCGATGAGGATAGCCCCGGCAAGAGGACGCGTCAGACACTGGCTTCGAATCGCTCTCGGATACACCGGCCTTGTCGTACCCGGCGCGATCTTTTCCATCCCGTTCTTGTGGACGGTTTCGACCTCTCTCAAGCCGTACGACGAAGTCTTCACCCATGAGCCGACCTTCATTCCCAGCCGTCTGGCGTTCGAGAATTACGCGCTGGCGCTAGAGGAAGTCCCGCTCGCGCTCTATTTCTTGAACAGTTCGCTGATTACGCTGCTCACCACGCTCTGTGTGGTGACGAGTTCGGCTGTGGTCGCGTTCGGGTTTGCACGCATTCGGTTTCCGTTGCGCGGGGTCTGGTTCACATTGTTGTTGTCGACCATGATGCTGCCTCTCCCGGTCACGATGGTCCCCGTGTTTCTGATCTTCAGAACCCTAGGCTGGTACGACACCTGGCTACCGCTCTGGGTGCCCGCCTGTTTCGGCAACGCGTTTCTGATCTTTCTGTTGCGGCAGTTTTTCTTGACCGTCCCTCGGGACCTGGAGGAGGCGGCGACCATCGATGGCTGCGCGAAGTTCGGGATTTTCGCACGCATCATGTTGCCGCTCTCCCGTCCGGCGCTCGCGGCCGCGGCGGTCTTTGCTTCCATGGCTGCCTGGAACGATTTTATGGGACCCCTGATCTACCTCAACCAGGAGAGACTCTACACACTCGCTCTCGGACTCGCGAATTTCCACGGAACGCACGGAACCAACTGGAACCTACTCATGGCCGCCACGGTGATGATGATTGTCCCCGTCCTGATTCTGTTCTTCTGTGCCCAACGCCAATTTATCGAAGGCATCACCCTCACCGGCATAAAGGGGTAAGGAAGAAAAAAGGTTCATCCGGGAATTCCGGGGAAAGAGTCCGTGAGATATGGACTTCCGTACCCCCCCCCCTGTGCATTTGTGATTCAGCGGCACAGCCAAACCTGGCCTGCTCAGGCTTTCCAGCCCTTGGAAAGCACAAATCTGGGTGGCACCGCGCTTCCAGCCGGTGCGAAAACACAGTCTTCGTCAGCTTGGGACATTGAGAGCATCCCGCGTGTACGCGGCCGCTGTCGGCCATCGATTTACTGGTCGGCCAATGTCTCTCTTCTTCGTGTCCTTCGTGTCTCCTTCGTGCCTTTCGTGGTTCAATGGCGCAAGGAACCTCCCCAGAATTCCCAGAAAAACCAAAAAAAAAAAGCCCCAGCGGACAACCGGGGCTTTCTGTCGTCACACATTCGGTCGGCTCACGGTTTGTATTTGCCAAAGCCGGGCGCGGCTGGGCTCTTGTACTCGACACCGTGGTCACCTGTACTGGGATCGTTATAGACCTGTTGCACGGTGGCAAAGTCTCCCCAGATCACGGGGCCAATCTCCGTGCCGTCAGACGTGTACCAGGTTCCATTTTCCTTGTAAGCATCCGCCGGAGCGGCAACGATCTTGACGAAGTAGGTCCACTTCTTGAGTTTGCCGTCAACCTCAACCACACCGCTCTGGTGATTCGTGGTCCAGGCCCCCGAGCCGATGTAGCTGGCGAAACCGTTGTACCGATCTAACTTGCCATCTCCATTGCAGTCCATGTTGGAAAGCCAAGCGTCGTTCCATTTCATCACAAGCCGGACGTCCTTATAGGGCTGACACCAAGCGGCGTCACGATAGGCGTCACAGTAGCCACCGTTAAACAGATGCGCCTGATAGTTGTAGCCCCACTGATCGTTACCCGGAACGATGAGGCTACCGTCCGACGCATACAGTTCTCCATCCTGGATTGTCGCGCATTCACTCTTCTTTCCTTTTCCTCCGGCGTTTGCAAACAACCCCGTGCCAGTAATCACGAGTGTACTCACAAGAACGGTACAGATTCCCATTACGAAGACTCTCTTCATTTCCCTGAACCTCCAACGCTAGTTCTTTAATCGAAAGTGATTCTCAGAAGGATTTGTCTGGTAACAACGCAGGCCAAACGGGGGAAATCCCACTTCGCTCTGGGCTCTCAGACACGACCTCCGAGAGGTTCTACGGTTCCTAACAGGAATTAGAACACACGTCCTACGAAATATCAACCTAAGAGCACACGCGAGAAACGAATCTCTCTAAGCCTGCATTGCGAGGTGCGAGCGTGTGGTAACCAGCTTTGTTACACTTCCCATGGAGCGAGCAACCCCTCTTGCAGGGAACTCGCGCTCTTGCATTCACCATGACACCGATCTCGCATTCAAACTGCTCCTTGATCGCCAATTCGAGTCAATCCCATTTCTAGTTGATTTTAGGCGGCTCCTTCTGTCTTCATTTC
>CAYTDF010000301.1:0-6406 GCA_964436365.1 uncultured bacterium
AAATGAAGACAGAAGGAGCCGCCTAAAATCAACTAGAAATGGGATTGACTCCACCGGCCCGTGCCGCGTGACAACGTAGAAAAGGTGGCGGGACATGGATTCTAAGATCGCTTCGATTCTTGTGGGGATTGCGCTGTGCACCACGGGCCTCAGTGCCCAGACTGTGGAACCGGAGCCGGTGTCACTCACCTTGGAGGGCGAGCTGCCGCGCATGGCTGCTCTGGGCGGAACAGCCTACCAGATGGAGAGTGTGGGAACACTGGGAATTGTTTCCGGAGACTACTCAAGGACGTTTATCGATCTCTCCGACCCGAAATCTCCCCAGGTTCGCGGTCATATCAACCTTCAGCATTGGGCAGCCTGGAAAGGAGTACTTGCTGGAAACCTCTATTTCTATCCTCGGATAGGAGCCGATCACCGCTGGGAAGTGTTAGAGATAGACCGTTTCGACGCCCCTGAGGTCGTAGATATCTTGCCCGAGAACATCAAATCACTGCTTGCCGAAGACGGGGCCTACGAGGAGCCCTGGCTCTACTTGGGATGTAAGGAAGATGGAGTGGCCATCGTCAATCTTGCCGATCCCGACCACCCCACACTTGCGAATCGAATTGGAGTGCGGGAGTTCTTGCCTGAAGATGAGCGGTCCTCTGAACTAATTGTAAATAAGGCGATGACCTACGATGCCCGTTTGACGGACAACGGGTTTCTTGTCGTGGTGGGAAGCAGAGTAGTTTCCAGCCCTGCGATTGCCAACTTCCTGAGCACGGTCGATATTCGAACGCCGCATGAACCTCGGATTGTGGACTTTATCGAATTGGGAACGCAAGTGAATGCTGCTGCGGCCTTGGGGTATATCAACGGTAGCCGAATATTCACACCGATAAATGGTGGGATGGTTTTCCATGAAGTCTCAGATGAGGGTCTGCTCTCGAAAGTCGGGGAGATTATTCCAGAAAACCGTGGATCGGGCTGGTTCGCGCTCATGATGGGACTTCATGGAGATACATTGTATACACGGTGGATCAATTTCTTAGACCTCTCTTCTCAACCGATAACTGCGTATGATATTTCCGACATCGGAAACCCACAGTTGCTGGAGTGGTCGGGGGACCCAATCGCCAAAACAACTCAGATTGGACAAGTAGTCTTTGTGTTTGTTTATGGTGATACACTTTATTATGGAGGTATGGGCTCTATTTTTGGCCGCGATCTCCAAGAGGAAGGCCTCCCCGTAATAGCGAAACTCCAGACAAATGCAGACGGATTCCCGGTTTCAATTGGGGGAGAGGGATCGATTCTCCAGAGCGTGAGTGCGATTGCGGGGGAGTTTTCGGTATTCGATTTCCGGCGATTCAATGCCCCCGACACGCTCAGTACAACCTTGAAGGACGAACCCTATCTTGAATTTGAATTCATCGATAGGTCCACAATGAGGTCCAACTTCGCCAATTTCGGGAACTACGTGCTGGCCAATAGGAAAATCTACGACATTATAGACCCTTCGTCGCTGGAGTTTGTGGAGAAACTCACGATCTCCATTCCCGGTGTCGGCGGCGAGAGTATACCCCAAGAGGACATCTCTGTCAGGCAACATTTCGCCCACAGCGATGGGGTCTACGTGCTTGTGGAGGCACAGGGTGGCGATTCAACCGTACCGTATCTGTTACCGTACGCTTTCGGTGAGGCGGAGCCGCTGCAACAGATCGCGGCCATTCCGTTGGCGACAACGCCGCAGGTCGCCGCGCTCGGTGACCGTTACCTCGTCGTAGGCTCAGGGGCTCGGGTGCAGGCAGCGACGGAAGCGGGTACCGGCACAGTTGCCGTCTATGATGTCAGCGACCCGGCCTTGCCCCGGCTCCACAGCACAATCGAAACAGGAAAGCCGGACGCTGTGGCCATTGACGGGGAACGTTTGTATGTAGCTGTGATCGGCGACTTGGGCGATCAGAATATCTTTGCATACGACATCCTGGATGACGGGAGCATAACACAGCTGCCTCATTATATCAGTCTGGATCAAGCTTTCGCCGACTATAGTGAGGATTTCGTGGACCAAGGATTTTTCGAACTCGCTCTGCAAGCTGCAGAGACGTTCCTGATCGCACGCGATGGCGTCCTCTATGGTGCATTCCATCAAAAAGGAAATAAGGGCATGGATCCGCGCATGCCCGTAGGCGGGAATAGCATCGCCACCGCTTTTCTTGCCGATCCGTTTGATAGTTCCATCTCCTATTACAGAACAAAAAACTCAGGCGCCGGGAATTTGCTAGGCTTGGGTTTATGGGAAGATCGAATGACGTTGAACCTGTTTTGGGGGCAAATGCGTGTCCATCAGGTGCCGCTTCCCCACGACGACCCGGATGCGGATGTCGAACCACGCGATATTCTGCCCGACACGGCACTCGAAGGTACTCTCGCGTTCCCCGGCGAAGTGGACACCTATCGTTTCGACGCTCTTCCCCAGCAGGAGGTAACCGTTGCCGTTGAAGCGGCCGAGGGGGCTACACTGGATCCAATCGTTGAACTTGTGGACGGCCTCGGAAAACTACTCGCCGTGAACGATGATGGACCTCAGCGTCCGCACGCCTTACTTGAGTTCACGCTTCCCGAGGAGGGCCGTGATTTCAACAGCCCGTTTGGAATCCGCGTCACCGCCCCCAGCGGACCGCCGAAGCGAACCGTGGGCGACTACAGCATCACGCTGACACTGGGAGAACCGCCGGTCATCGAACCCACCCCCACGCCGACACCGATCATCACTGCGGAAGATTTTGAACTTTCCACCATCCAAACCGTACGCCGCACAAATGGCGCTCCGGTTACCTTCACCATTCAAGTCCGCGCCAATCCCGAACGAGACGCCCGCGACTGGCGTGTGCAACTAACCGCTGAAGTGGACTGGGCCGGAGCAGCCCTTTTTGAGCCGCCAACCATCGATCCGCCAACCGTTAGTTTCCCCGGCACTGCCACATTGACCCCCGTACCCTCGGCGGATTTCCTCGGTCTTCGCCACCGGGAAGCCGTGAACGTCGACGTTTCAGCGCGGCTTGTCTTGGGGGGTGATGAACCGGATGACCCGATTAAGCAAACGCTCGACAGGCCTCTCCTGGTCGACCTGATACCCGCCCATCTGGATATGGGATTATATGAGGACATCCGTGGCGAGACCGTTTTTCGCGAGCCGACACAAATGTATGTCACGACCACATCCGAACTCTCGGAGAATCTGGTTGGTGATACCGTAAGAATCTACGGTCGTCTATCCCCATTCAACCCTGTTGCGAGTTTCATCGATGTTTCCTTGGACGTCGAGGCGACAGATCGCACCGTGACACTGAAGGATGCCGTCTATGTCAATACTCCCAGCGGTGACTTCGAGGCTTCTTTCGAGGTGGAAGAAGAAAGCGAACTAGGTACAGGCGATTGGGTGGTGCAGAGTAAATTCGACAAGGAGCGCCTCCGATATAATCCCGTGGAAGGCAAAAGCCCCAAACTCCATATACCCGTTGGGATCCTCGCGCAATCATCTGCGAAAGTCGGCGGTACGGATGGTCCGATTCCCGGTGTGGGTCGGGCGGTGGTGGCTTTCGGTCCCGCACCCTATGCGATGCTGGAAACCGGCTGGCAGGCGATGTACGAATCGGCGATGAGTATCCTGCAGGCACGCCGTTTCACCGAAACCACCCTCAAAGGATTCTGTGCCGCGAAGGGTTCTTCCGCAACGTTGGCCGATCTGCAAAACACTCTGGCGGCCTCTGGTGACGCGGATCTCTTCACACTGGTCCTCGCGGGGCGAAATGATTCCGACACCGGTGTGACGATGAAACTCTCCGATTCAGAAGCACTCACGCCCAGCCAAATCGGCCCGCTGGTGAAGGCACGTCACGACGCTCTGGAAGCGGCAGGAAGGGAAGGCCAAACCGTTGTCATCATCGACACCGACCGCGCCGGGCTGATCCGGGAGGAGATGCGGCAGAACGGCTTCGAGCGCTTCGTTGATGGTCCCGACGGCTACGTTCTCACCTGCACCGGCAACGGGCTGTACAATCTGGCGTTCAATGCTATGGATGAGGAAACCGGTGAATTCGTATCTTATCTCCGTTTTCTGATCGATGCGATTGCCAAAGGATATGCGCTCGGTGATGCCCACGAGCAGGCGATCTCTAGCCTCACCCGCCTCCAGGGGGGGCTGGTTCTTTCGTATCCCCAACCGATCCGCTCTGAAATGTCGACCGAACTACGCGGCATCTTTCTCGGTTCGAGTTTTCTCCCAGATCCAGATCCCCGCAATTTCCCCGACCGTAACGCCCCCCGTATCGTGGAGACCTGCGCCAGCCAAACCCTCGACGAGGACGATGTACCGCTGCTGTTCGTCGTGGCCGAAGACGAATCGACCACCAACACCAATGCGTCCCAACTCTCCGTATACGCCGTGATCACCGCCCCGCCGGATGGTCTGCATCCCCCCGCGGAAACTGTGGTGGCACTACCGTACGAGCCGCAGACCGAAAGGCATGAGCTAATGCTGAACGATTTCCCGAGAGCGCAGTTTGGCGACGCGGGGGCGGGAGACTACGCGGTCGGTCTGTATGTGAAGGACGCGGCGGGCAACCGTAGCACCGTGAGTTCACTTACGATCACCACGCTCGACACGTCCGTCTCCACCTGGGGCCGGTTCTGATCGGGACCGGCTCTCTCCCGAACAACGTCCTTCCTCCCCGTATATCTTATCTGAGTGAAATGGAACCGTCAGGCTCATTTTTCGTTGCTCTCAAGAAAAGAACACAGTAGACGCTACAGGAAGAAGAACTACAAGTCTCTATTAATACGCTGCCGTAACCCGCTGCCGGTATTCCGACGTCTCTTGCACCAGGCAGTCACACTCGCCGTTGTACACGCAGTCGAGACCGTCCTCGTAGCCGCACGCCTCACACAACACACGCGTATCTCCAAACTCCTGAATAAAGTGCCGGAGAAATCCTTGGAGCGCATCGCCGAGTCGATCGACTTCTTCCGGCGGCATGGCCTGCAAAACCCGTTGGAACGTCTGGGTCGCTTTCCGCTTCAACTGCTCGGCCATAAACGTCCCTCTTTCGGTCAGCCCGACACGGACCTGTCGTCCGTCATCCTTATCGGGCACCCGCTCGACCAAGCCCTTCTGCACCAGACGGTCGATGGTCTTGGTTCCAGCCGCGTAGCTGAACCCCAACCCGTTGGCCACATCCCGCATGACCAGGCCCTGCTTCGTATGGAGAAACCGCAGTGCGTGGAACTGCGCTTCGGTCAGTCCCTCCGAATCCTCTTGCTGCATGATCGACCCTAGGCAACTGGAAACGGCTGTCGAGAAAAGTACGAGATTCCGGCACATGCACGGCGATTCTTCTGCCACGTTTATCATAGGATTCACCCCAACCCTAAATCTTTCGTGTATTTCCAGAGAGTTCCATACGTGTGCAAAGACGTGAACGCCTGACCCACACATACAGAATATCGCACATTTACTTAACCAGGTCAATGTTCTGTATAAATGTGTCGGAACACGCGTACGGAATCGCCCGCTTCATCGCAAACCGACCGGTTGGAGAAGCCAAATCTCCTCCCCCAAAGATTGGGGGAGGCTGGGTGGGGGTTGACTACTCTCACCAACAAGCAAACCAAGGCAAAAGGACAATTATTCTGGATAGCCCACTAGCCAGTGGGTCTCGTAAGCGCTCGCCGTTGGAGGTGTTGTGTCAACACCGCCAACCATTCATTCAGCGCTGCGGTCAGGATCAGGAGTACACCTGTTACGATGGTGCTCCAGACCGTGGGGATGCCCGCCAGTTGCAGCCCATGACGCAATACCGCCAGAATCAAGAGCCCCAGAACCGTCCCCGACAGACTCCCCGCGCCGCCGGTGATTCTCGTCCCGCCCAGGACCACGGCGGCGATGGCTTCCAACTCGAGCCCGGCCCCCGCGTTGGCTTTGGCCGTGTTCGCCAGCGAAACCCAGATCACCCCGGCGCATCCCGCCATCAAGCCGGTCGCCGTATACAAGCCCACCAACAGTCTCGGTCCCGGCACCGCCGCAAACTTCGCCGCAACCGGGTTGACGCCCACAGCCTCGGCATACAAGCCCACCGGCGTGGCTCGGGCCACGACAGCCACCAAGAGCGCCATGAACGCGAAGAAGATCAACTGAACTGGCACCAAACCCACATAGCCTCCCCCAATCTGCTGGAACCAGTCCGGGAAGTCGGAAACCGGCTGTCCTTTGCTGATCGCCATGGCCACTCCCCGGAACAGCGCCAGCGTCGCTAGAGTCACAATCAATGGGGGGATCTTCGCCCAAACCGTCGCCAGCCCGTTGAACAGCCCGCCCAGAGCTCCGGTGACCAGACCGAGCAGAATGGCGAGAGGCAGCGGA
>CAYTDF010000302.1:0-6391 GCA_964436365.1 uncultured bacterium
GCGGAGATCCGCGCCGGCAATTAGCACGACAGGTACGAGGTAATTATACTCCCCGATGTCGGCGCAACCATACTTCTCAACGGCATGAAAGAATCCACCACCGCACCCCAGTACGTGGGTGGGATCGCCGAAACCGGTGTTATGTATCTCCAGGAATTCGTGGCCGAAGGGGGCGGCTTGCTCTGTCTCGACAGTTCGTGCGCTTTTGCGATCGACTATTTCGATCTTCCCATTCGAAATGTCCTTGCGGACCTCGAACGAGACGCATTTTTCTGTCCCGGATCGATTTTGCGGGTGAATCTCGATACGAATTCGCCTATCGCCTACGGCGCAGACAGCCGCGCCGCCGCGTATTTCGCACACTCCTACGCATTTGAGGTGATTGAGGACACAACCGCCACGGCGCGCATCGGCCCCACCCTCGGTGAACCCAAGACAGTGGCGGAGTACGACAGCACGGTTACACTCTTGAGCGGTTGGATCTTGGGGGAGGAACATCTGCAAGGCAAGGCCGCGATTGTTTCGAACGCCTATGGCAAGGGGCAGACTGTATTATATGGCTTCCGTGTACAGCATCGCGGCCAACCGCACGGCACATTTCGCTTGCTCTTCAACGGTATCCTCTTCAGCGACAACGAGGGACTGCAATGACATCGCGTGAAAGAATCGAAGCCGCGCTCCGGCACCGCGAACCGGACCGCACACCGATCTTCGAATACGTGCTCCAATCCCCCATCGCCGACATCGTCCTCGGCAGGCCCTACGCCGCCGACCCGGTGCACGGGCCTTTACTCATCAAAGAGAGGGGCTGGGAGCCCGCTGTGCGGCAATGCGCCACTGACATCGTCGAGCTCGCTGTGCGCTTGGGGCACGACATGCTCTACGTGATCCCCAATCCTCCCTCATCGGGAGACACCGACGGCAACCTGCCTCAATTCGAGGAGTTCTCCGAGGATCCCGTAGCCGCGCTCGAACGCAGAAACGAATCGGAAGCGGCTACCGCGCCTGCGCCTCCCGACGAGACCCTGCTTATCTATGAATACATCCGTAAAGAGACGCTCAAACACGAGGTCGACCTGCCGATTCTGGCCCCCGCGTACGTACATGGCGTCTGGACCGATATCGAGCTGATGCAGACCATGCTCTTGGCCCCGGATGTGGCATATCGTCATTTCGATCTCGCGACCGAGCGAGGTCTGTCGAGCGTCGAGAAATATCTGACGCTCGGCATCGAACAGATCGGCGTCGGAGGTGATTTCGCGGGCAACCGCCCTCTCATTTCGCCCCAGGCCTATCGGGAGTTCATCGTTCCCCAGGTTCGCAAACTCGCGCGACGGGTTCATGACGGTGGCGCGTGGGCGGTAAACGCCAGCGATGGCGATCTCTGGCCGGTGATCGATGATTTTCTTGTCGGCTGTAAGGTCGACGCTTACCTCGAGATCGACAAGAACGCGGGGATGGGCATGCCGCGTCTCAAGTCGGAATACGGCGACAAGATCACATTTTATGGCAACCTGGACTGCGGGAACATGCTCAGTTTCAGCTCCCCCGAGGACGTACAGCGGGAAACGCTCGAATGTATCGAGGCGGGTATGGGCTCGGGCGGGCACGTCCTCACCGCGAGCAACGCCATCACGTCCAGCGTCCCGCTCAAGAACTACACCGCGATGCTCAACGCCTATCGCGACTATTTCGGACTGCCGCGTCTCACCCTCGGCTCATGAAACCGCTGACGCCACGGCCGCCCGGACTCAAGTGAGGAACTAAGATGAGAGTTGGCCCGATCCTCGTTGTCGTCGTCTGCGTTCTGACTCTGGCGAGTTGTTCTCGAACTTCTGAAGTTCCAATTGAACGGAGAATCGAAAAAGTAGAACGTGGCCTGATCGGTGCGTATGGAGATCCGCCCTGGAAGACGATGACGCTGGCAGAACGCATGCTGCACTACAATGTCCCCGGCGTGAGCGTTGCCGTCATCAATGAGTATCAGCTTGAATGGGCGAGAGGCTACGGGGTGTTGGAAGCGGGAAAAAGTCAACGAGTTACACCGGAGACACTCTTTCAAGCCGCCTCCATCGCAAAACTCGTCGTTGCCGTGGCTGCTCTGAACTGCGTTGAGAGGGGACTTCTTGAGCTTGACGGTGACGTGAACCGAAAATTGGTTACTTGGCGGGTCCCGGAAAGCGAGTTCACAGCGGAGGAAAAGGTCACGTTGCGCCGTCTGTTGAGCCATAGCGCAGGGGTGACGGTCTCCGGATTTCGCGGTTACGCTCAAGGTGAAGAAGTGCCCAATCTTCAGCAGATACTGAACGGGGAGCCACCGGCAAACTCCCCGCCGATCCGAGTGGACGCTGTTCCAGGAAAACAGTATCGCTACTCGGGAGGGGGGTACCTCATCGTACAGCGGCTTCTTGAGGAGATCTCCGGTAGACCTTTCCCGGAGATCATGCGGAACATCGTTCTTGAACCATGCACGATGACAGCCAGCACCTTCGAGTCACCGCTACCTGAGGATCTCTGGACAATCGCGGCCACCGGACACCGTGGTGATGGCGCAATCATTCCAGGGAGATGGCACACCTACCCCGAGATGGGCGCGGGAGCGAGTCTGTGGGGGACCCCATCCGATCTGGCCCGCTTTGCCATTGGAGTCATGCTTGTCTATGCCGGACGCTCGGACGAACTCCTCTCACAGGAGATGGCAACCCAGATGCTTTCATCGCAGTTTGAAAACCGGGGTCTTGGGCCTGTACTGGGTGACGATGGGGGTGACCGGTTCTACTTCTTACACCCGGGTGCGAATGAAGGGTATCGGTGCGTCTTGGTCGCCTATCCGAAAAGAGGGCAAGGGGTCGTCATCATGACGAATGCCGATAACGGTGAAGAGCTTTGGCGGGAGATACTCAGGAGTGTCTCCATCGAGTACGGTTGGGTCCCGGACTACACCTACCTGTACGTGAGTGTTACGGCTGCGATTGCGCTCCTCCTCTTGGGTTTCCTGTTTCTGCGAAGGCGGTCTGTGCACCGAAACTGAAGACCGACTCCCTGCCGACTCATATCCCCGCACCACAAGCACCCGCGCACAAACAGAGCGTCACTTGCGGCAAAGTGCCCCAGGAATGAATGAACGTCTTCTACTCAATACGTTATCTAGAGCACATTAAATACTTCGAGGAGGCCAATTGGTGAAGGTCTCGTCCTCATCGGGTCCCAGACGGTCCACCAGTGTATGCGCGGCCGTGGCGATGCCGTCGCACCATTCGGCAAGTTCCGCGATCTTCGGCACACCCTCGTCCCAGTTCTCCCAGGCATCGAAGAGAGCCCTAAAGGGTTTGACATCCACAAAATCTCCGCATGTACGTATGAAATCATCGAGATACTGGTTCCGGTGATTGGCGTAAATGCCTTGCGCCAGGATCGCCGCCCGAACGAGGCTCCAGGCCACAGTAAACGCGACGTAGAGCAACGCGTCCTCGTCGCCTCCGCCGTCGGGGTTGGGCCATCGGCGACCTTCGAACTTCGTCAAGAATGCATCGCGGTTCTGCGCGGGCTGTTCGACCTCCATCGAGACCAGATCGGTCCAGGCCGCCGCCTCGATATGGGCGCGTCTCTCTTCCGGCGTCGCGTGTGCGATCTGTGCCAACTCCTCCGTCATACGTTCACAGAGGGGCAAGCGGTGACGGTTCGGAGTTTTCATCCACGTTTCGGCCAACGCGTCGTTGACTTCGTAGAGTTCGTCTTTCAGCAACCCACGCTTGAGTGCGTCCTGCAGGGTCAGGGCAAACTCGTCCATGCTCAGAATCTCGATCTCGGGATGCCGCTTGAACTCTTCCATCTCCGAAGCGAGTTGTCCCCAAATCCCTGTGGATATCTGCGCGAAGAGGAACATGAACGCGGGCCGGGTCGGACATTCTTGGGAGAAACGGACGATGTCGCCGATGTTGTCTTGCCCGACGTTGGCGATGTGCACCGAGTGAACTTTCGGAATCGGGCCCTGCAAGTAGTTTTGGGCATAGGGAGAGCCACCGAGTCCGCATACCAATCCCGGCCCGTTCTTGAGCGCCTCTTGTTCGCGCCGAATAGCCTCGTCGTCCTCGACTTCCCGCCACCAGTCTTGCAGGTACCAGTTGACCATATTGCAACCGTTCTGCCCGCTTTGGTCCAGAAGCCGACGGGTTTCGCTAAGGTAATTATCCACAAGGTCTTCGGGCCAAAGGTGCGAATACGTATATTCCACACCCGAGGAGGGGCCCCAGAAACAGTCGTTTGGCCTGCGTGTTTCGTGATAGTAGCGCAGCATGCCTGGGGTCAGTCTGACCATCAGCGGTAAGAATCCCCAGCCGAACTTGAACGGACTCTCTCGAGACGCGAGCCAGTTCATCGAGTGGAGATTGTGCATCGCCCAGGTCGCGTCTCCGTCGCTGTTATACAGACAGACATAGACCTTCTCGGGATCGGCCTTACAGGACTCCGGTTCGGGAAGAGGTTGTGTATAGTTCGCGTCCGGATCGCCGACACCGCTATGGATGGTCAGGTTCGGCGTGATCACGCTACAGAGTGTAAAGAAGCCCTTCTTCGCCGCTTCCGCGACGTATTCTTTCTCTTGGTCCCACGCGCAGTGCCAGTTCATCTGTACGCCGGGCGCTTCGGCGGACTCCAGCATACGTCGATACAGGTTCGCCGTCCGGCGGGAGATACGGCTCAGGGGAAGGTCCAACGCCAACCCCTTATGGCAGACGATGTAATCCTCCAATTCATGCAACAGGGCGTATCGATTCGGGCGGTGGATGCAGAAGTTCGCATAAAGACGTTTGTAACAATGCGGCCAAAGGGTATCGATCGCCCATTCGGCCGCTTCGGCATCACTGTTGAACTTACCGCGCAGGTCGTCACGTTTCGGAATGCCGTGCTCTATCATCCAATGTTCTTGGTCCGGAGCGATAGGCAGAAGGCTCTCTAGGCCCGCACGGGTAATGGCCAGGTTCTGGGTTTGGATGACGTCTTCGGAATCGTAGACCACATAGCCTTCCACCAGGTGTTTATACTCTTCGAGAACGGAGTCGACCTCGATGGTTTCGCTCGGGTGGCCAAAGGTCTCGGTGTAGTATTTCAGCCAATGTTCTTCGCATTCCGGCTGCCGCTCCCCGACCAACTTCACGAACGGGGACTGGCAAACAAGATAAAGGTGCGGCTCGACACGGTTGATCAATCTCTGCAAGGAGCGGTACCAAACCCAAAAATCGACATCGTCGGCGGCTCGATCGGGGCGAGAGACTCTGAGCCGCTTGACGGCGGCGGATGGGGGGAAGATATCGGTCAGCAACAAGTTAGACTCCTTTCACGAAGTGGTATCCGCGAGGGAGGAGTCCCGGCGAAAGGTCTCGTCCGCACGCTGCGTTGCGTTTTGTGCATCGCAAGCCTGTCCCACTCGTGTTATGATCGGATTTTCCAGCATACTGGAGAAACGAGAAAAACGAAACCGAATTCCCGGTGAGGTACGGCGCGATGTTGACACGAAAGACGAGTGATCCACGACAGATAGTCCGACGCGGGATAGCCATGTTCGATCCACTCCACAGATGCGGCGCAGTCTGCCTCTTCGTATTCACGGCCGTGATTCTGACCGGCTGTACCGGCGGTGTCCGGCGACAGGATGACAGTGCCTGGCAGTCGCTTTTCAACGGGAAGAACCTGGACGGTTGGCAGGTGAAATGCAAACCGGAAGATCGCTCGAAAGGGTTCTGGAAAGTCCAAGATGGCAGCATCGTTGCCGACTCGCTCGGACACAGTGGCCACGATTATGTCTGGCTGGCCACGGAGGACGAGTTCGACAATTTTGTGTTGCGTTTTAGGTTTCAAGCCTATCGAGACAGCCCCGGCAACAGCGGGGTGCAAATCCGCAGCCGATACGACGACAGCACCTACTGGTTGAACGGTCCCCAAGTGGATATCCATCCGCCGCTACCCTGGCGCACCGGCATGGTCTGGGACGAAACGCGAGGAAACCAGCGCTGGCTCTACCCAAAGGTCGCACCGGGAGAATGGGTCGACGAATCAATGGCGCCTCCCGGTCACACTTTTCATTATTCCGATCAGAGACCCGCTTGGAACCAGATGGAGATCCGAGCCGAAGGCACACACATCCAAGCCAAGCTGAACGGCGTCTCGGTTCTCGATTATGACGGGCAGGGCGTGCTGGGGGACGATATCCACCGCGCGAAGAACGTCGGCTTGCGCGGCCACATCGCTCTACAGATTCACAGTGGCGATGCCGTGCACATCCGGTACAAAGATATCCAGATACGCAATCTTCCGCCCTCCCTGTTGGCGCTTCGCGAAATGGATATGCACCTTCACGCCGGGGTGGAACGAGAGGTCGACTTGGACCGTTGGA
>CAYTDF010000303.1:0-5061 GCA_964436365.1 uncultured bacterium
CGTCGTGGTCCTTATCCCGGCCGGGTTTGGGCCGAGGAATGACCGTGTTGGCAAACTCGCGCCGCTCCCGTAGCCGCATGGCGGCCTGCCGAAAACGCTCGTAATCGAGCTGCCGTTGCCGCAGGAGCTCGTCGGAGATGATCTCCTCTTCCTCTTCTTCTTTTTCCTCGCGGGGCAGCAACGAACGTGACTTGTACCGAACCAAGGTGGAGGCCAGAACTAGATACTCACCCGCCAGATCGAGATCCAGTTCCTCCCAGGCTCGGATTCTCGCCAGATATTCGGCGGTAATTTCCGAGATCGGGACTTTCTGTATCTCCATTTCATGGGTTGCGATCAAGCTGACCAGAAGTTCGAGCGGGCCGACGAACCCATCGATCTCGACGGGGAGGTGGGCCTCTTCATCGTCTTCGTCCGGGGCAAGCGGGTCCCCGAGCAAATCGGCGGCTTCCAGCGCGTGGTCCACGAGCGGTTCGGCCGCGCCCGCGCAGTCCTGCGGAGTCGGTTCGGCGTCCGTGGACTCCGGAGCGTCTGGCTCTAGGTCATGTTGTGAATCAGAATCGATCATCGTGTCGCAGAGATTCCCAGTGTCGGTAGAGAGTATCGTCGAGCGGGCAAGAGTGCCACAGGAAACCGATTCGGCCAAGCCCGGGGGAGGAACAGGGGCATCCGGCTACGATCCGAGGATCATCAAAGCCGTGTACAGAGCCCAATCCGGGAGCATCATGCCCAACAGAGGAAAGACGATCCTGCCAACCACACTGATATGGAAGAAGTAACTCAGGGCAAAGAGGCCGAGGATGAAGGCCATGCCGTAGCGCCGGGCCTCCAGAATGCGGGGCACATACTTCTCGGGTGCGAGCCCCAAGACGATCTTCTCACCATCCAGCGGAAAGAACGGCAACAGGTTGAAGATCGCCAGCACGAGGTTGAACAACACGCCAAAGAAGCTCCCGACGGCCAGAAGCTGAAGCAGCAGTTCCGGCCATCCGGGGCGCTCGAGCAGGTAGACGATCACGGACTCGGGAATCGAGAACACGATCAGCGACGTGCCGACCGCGAGAATCATGTTGCTGAACGGTCCGGCGGCCGATATCCAGACGCCGTCCTGCCGGGGGCGGCGCAGGTTGCGGGGGTTCACGGGAACCGGTTTGCCCCAGCCGATAAAGCCGATGAGCAGCGAAATCGTGCCCACTGGGTCCAGATGAGGAATTGGATTCAAGGTAAGCCGCCCCATGCGCTTGGCGGTGTCGTCTCCGAATAGATAGGCCACCCAACCGTGCGAGAATTCATGCACCGTAAACGCCATCAGGAACATCCCAAGGAACGGAATCAGCATGAGCGGGTCGTTGAAAAGCAGTGAAAGCGCCATCGTTTGGGGGTCTATCTCCGTCTGTGGGTGCAAATGAGAACCGCAGTGATCTCATTCTAACCGCGCCCGGAATCGCCGCCAGTCTCGCTTCCAGTGCAGAAGGCCCGGGGAGGGCCGTACCGGCATCCTACTGGGATTGCTAGGATGACACCGGGTGCGGATGGGCCCCCTGCCGAACTTAACTGTAAAACGAGTGAATTGAGATAGTTACAGAGAGCAAGCGACTATGAGCCAGACTCTTTCTCGAACGGAAGCGGAAACCCTTCTCCGGGAAGCCAAACAGATGGGCTTCTCCGACCGGCAGCTGGCCTATCTTTGGGGCTGCACCGACATGGAAATTGCCCGCCTGCGCCGGGAGTGGAATGTCGTCCCCGTCTACAAGACGGTGGATACCTGCGCGGCGGAGTTCGAAGCCTATACCCCGTACCATTACTCGACTTACGAGCAGGAGACCGAAGTCAGGCCCTGCGATAAAGAGAAGATCATCATCCTGGGGGGCGGCCCCAACCGTATCGGCCAGGGGATCGAATTCGACTACTGCTGTTGCCATGCGGTCTTCGCGCTACAAAAGCTCGGGTACGAGACCATCATGGTCAACTCCAACCCCGAAACCGTCTCGACCGACTACGACACCGCCGACCGGCTCTACTTCGAGCCGCTGACGTTCGAGGATGTCCTGCACCTGGTGGAAGCGGAGCGGCCCCGGGGCGTCATCATTCAGTTCGGAGGCCAGACCCCCCTCAAACTCGCGGTTCCCCTGGAGCGGGCCGGTGTCCCTATTTTGGGAACCAGCCCAGACAGCATCGATCTGGCCGAGGACCGCAAGCGCTTCGGCGCGTTGGTCGATGAGCTGGGAATCCTCCAACCGGAGAACGGGACGGCGGTCTCGCTGGATGAAGCCCGCGCCATTGCCGAGCGAATCGGCTATCCGGTGCTGGTCCGGCCCAGTTATGTGCTGGGCGGACGAGGAATGGAGATCATCTTCGACGACGACTCGATGAAACGCTACTTCACGGAAGCCGTGCAGGCTTCGCCAGACCATCCGGTCTTGGTGGATCGGTACCTGGAAGACGCCATCGAGGTCGATGTCGACGCGGTCGGCGATGGGGAGCGCGTCTATATCGGCGGAATCATGGAGCACATCGAGTACGCCGGAGTTCACTCAGGAGACAGCGCGTGCGTCATCCCGCCTCGCAGTCTGCGTGATGAGATTGTCGAGAAGATCAAAGAACAGACTCGTCAACTGGCAGTACGGCTCAAAGTACGGGGGCTGCTCAATATCCAGTTCGCCGTCTCCCGGCGGCACGGACGCGAGCAACTCTATGTTCTGGAAGTCAATCCACGGGCCTCGCGAACCGTTCCGTTTGTCAGCAAAGCCACCGGCGTTCCGTTGGCCAAAGTCGCGGCCAAAGCGGCGGTGGGCGTCACCCTCGACCAGCAGGGCCTCCCGGATTGCTACAGCGTCTACCACCAGTCGGTCAAAGAAGCGGTGCTGCCCTTCATCAAGTTCCCGAACGTGGATCCGATCTTGGGACCGGAGATGCGGTCGACAGGCGAGGTGATGGGCATCGGCGAGGACTTCGGGACCGCCTACGCCAAATCCCAGATGGGACCCGGCACCTGCCTACCCCTGGCGCAAGAGAGCGAAGACCGGAAGAAGGTCTTTATCAGCGTCCGCGATGGGGACAAGGAACACGCCGGCGGCCTGGCGGGATCGTTTGTCGTACTGGGGTTCGAAGTGCTGGCGTCGCGCGGGACCAGCGAGTTCCTCGCCCGCCGGGGCATCCCCAGCACGAAGGTCTTCAAAGTCCACGAAGGCTCGCCCAACATCGTCGACGTTCTCAGGGGAGGCGAAGTGGGATTAGTAATCAACACCCCCATGGGCCAAGCCTCGGAGTACGACGAAAAAGCCCTGCGCCGTTGCGCGGTGGAGCGTGGCGTTCCCTACATCACAACCGTCGCCGCCGCCCACGCAGCCGTCGAAGGCATTGTCTCCATGCGAGACCGGCCGATCGAAGTCAAGCCGCTGCAGGACTACTACGCCGAACGGCCCGACTAGAGTCCGGGCAATCGGGCAATAGAGGCACGAGTCAAGCGGGCTTCTTCAGGACAACCAAATCCAGAATCCGGTCAATGCTGGGCGGGGTCTCCCCGTTCCAGCCTTCCAGCAACCCGGGGTGGTCGCGGGCCACCTGCCACAGATCGTCGTACATGCTCTCATCCATCGCCGAAGGGACGAGAACATCGGCCGGAGCCGGTGTGAAGGACCGGCAGAGTTCCACGAATTCGTTCTGGTTGTTGATCACGTAAGGCACACGAAACGGGCCATCGCCGATATGGGCGACCAACGTGGGCCGCGTATCGTCGCGATGAACGCGAATCCGTAAGACCAGGGCGCGCTCGGCCACACGGTAGAGTTCTTCCAAGCCGCGTCGCCACGCTTCCACGTGCATCAAGACATCCGTGGAAAAGACCAACGGGAAAGCGTTCTCGGAAAACGAGATGTCCCGCACATCCATGCGCATCACCGCCAGGTGTGGGAAGACGCGTTTGGCGCGCCGCAGCATGGCCGGAGTCCAGTCGACGGCCACATAGCCGGACGTCTCCATGAATGGCTGCAGTGAAGCGTAGTACCCACCCGCCGCACACCCGACTTCGAGAATTCGCTGTTCGGGTTTGTGTAGTGCGAGAATCATCCGGCAGATGGTTTTGCGTATTGCGCCACGGCGAGTGGCTTCGAAAAAGGCTTCGAAAGGCAGACCGCGATTCGCCAAGAGCTCCTGGATATCGTCATACCCGTCGACCGCACCATCCACATCCCAAGGCGTTCCCCGCTCCGATTTCGTGTATGTGTCGAGAACTGTGTAGAAGGATTGGAGCGTCGGCTCGGTTGGAGCGAGTTCACGCGCCTCGATGAGGTATCGGACCATCTCTCGGGGGCGACCCATCTGGTTGCACAACGCCCCCATGCTCGCCAGGGTCTGGGCGCGCGGCAAAATGCCTTCCGGCCCCAGAGAAAAGCCGACCTGTAGCGTCTCGGCCAGTTCGTCGAATTTCGTTTGCCACGCCTCGCGAGGATCGTCGAAGCGTTGAGGCTCGGGAGAATCGCTTCCCGCGTTGGCCGGGTTCTCATTCATGGCACATGCCTCTCCCCAAAACTCGCCGCGTACGAATCGGCATTCGTCCGTCGGCGTATTCGTACGGCCCGAGCGGCCGGGCGAAGGTAGAGGCGTGCCGGACGAATCGTCTCCCACACAACATCGTTCTTTTCGGCGAACAACTGGACGAGATAGGCCCGCCCACGCTCGCGGCGCACCTTCGGCAACCGTCTTCTCGTAAAGAGATGCGCCGCCAGGGTCATTCCCAGGAGGTCGGCCACCATATCGGCAGTTTCGTAGTTCACCAGTTCCAGGCGGTCGAGAAGTTCCTTCGCCACTCCGAGCGACGCGGCACCCACCGCTCCGGTTCCGAGCACCACGAGTAATGTCTGGCCCGCGCCGGGCCTTGTCGGAAACCAGAAACGCGATCCAGGGTGACTGGCAAGCGAATACCGTCTCAAAAGCTCCAACAAGCCATAAGCGAGACCGAAGAACAGACAGAAATGCAGCAGTTTATCCACGACGTCCCCACGCGCGGTCTCGGTGCACGGACCGGCCGGTGTTGCACAAACGCACGGCAGTGGTCCCGCA
>CAYTDF010000303.1:5071-6365 GCA_964436365.1 uncultured bacterium
ATGGATTGGCGGTTCTTCGAAAAGTTTCTATCGATTGGAGAAGCCTGAACGCACGGCCACGCAGGCACTTCGTGTGCCAGGTCGAAGGACCGGCAAGAAGAGTTCGCGTGTTTCTTTCAACTTGAATGAGGCTTTCCGGCAAACGTCTACGCTTCGCCGGGCCGGTACAGTTCCGCTCCGCCATAGGCGTAGGTGGCATAGGTTGCCGTATCCCGTTGCGGAAGGTCGTTCACCACAAAGCCGAAGAGTTCACCGCCCGCCGTGCGGACCCGCTCCGCGGCGGCCTCTGCGGCCTCGCGTTTGGTCTGCCCAAAACGGGTCACCAGCACAGCGCCGTCAACGTTCCTCGCAATCACAGACGCATCCACCGCACAAAGCACGGGAGAACTGTCCAAGATAATGAAATCCGCCATTTTTTCGAGCCGCGCGAGTGTCCGCAAGAAAGTCTCGGCGATGAACAGATTCGAAGGCGAAACTTCCGTCCGCCCAGCGGGCATGAACCGCAATCGGGGAACGTCGGTATCGAGAAGAAGATCGTCCAGCGCTTCGCGTTCCTCCAACACATCCACAAGTCCCGGGCTGGAAGGATGTCCGAACGCTCGATGTAGGGACGGATTGCGGAGATCGCCATCGACCAGCACGACCCGTTTGCCCGCGTGAGCCAACGCGATGGCCAAGTTCAATGAGACAGTGCTCTTGCCCTCACCGGAACCGGGGCTGGTCACGAGAAGATTCTTTAGAGGCCGACGCAGACTGGCGAAAAACACGGATGAGCGTAAGGCGTTGAACGACTCGTTGGCCGGGCCGTGAGTATCCTGCTCTGCGACACGGAGAATCGGCGCATGGCGGAACTGCCCGTTCTTGGGTACATGGGATATGGCTCCCAACGAAGCGCAGCCCATACGTCGTTCGATTTCGCCCGGTGACCGGATGGTCGTGTCGAGACGATCCACCACAAACGCCGCAATGAGCCCCCCCACAAAACAAATCGACAGCAGCAAAACTGCGTTCGCAAGCAGATCCTGGCTATGCGGAGTGAGTGGGATTTCGGCAGCCTCGACCACTTCCAACCTCTCGCCTCCATCGACACTGCTCCGGGTGAGCACGCTCCGCCCGACGTGCTGGAGCGCCGCCATCGCCTCGCCGTGTTGGTTCTCCCACTCGGCACGCTTCTGTTGCAGCGCGTCCAACTCATGTTGCCGTTCGTCGAGAGCGACCTTCTCCGCAATGAGTTGCCGCTCGAGTATGTGCCATAGTTAGTTGAATTTGAAGCGGCTCCCAACCTCTGGTTGAA
>CAYTDF010000304.1:0-6364 GCA_964436365.1 uncultured bacterium
GGCGTTTCGGCCAACTCAGGTCGGCGAGGACCAATCCACGCGAGAACTTGGATTTGTCACTCGGCTGGAGGTCCAGCACCGGCGCCAAGCGTGAGGCGAACGATTTGACGGCAGGCAATGCGGCATCGCGAAGCTCCAGTTCGATCTCTCGAAAGCGAAGCGCTCGCCCTCCCGCGTGCAGGTTGCCTCGATCGACGCAGACTTTCACACGGCCCCCGTCAGTCAGGGTGACCTCATATTCTGTCCGGTCGTTTCGCAGTTGGAACAGCAGGCGAAACGGACGGCCTCCGCACTGTTCGTTCATCCATTCGGCGAGCGGCCCATCCGGGAGTGCGACCGTCGATTCGGGAGGCGGACTCGAGCCGCATTCTTCCAGCTCCATCCGTGAAGCCACTCCCTCTTTGGGAGGCGTAAGGGTTTTGAGAGTCAGGATCGGCTGGCCGTTTTGCACTCGCACGCGCAACGCCGCGCCTGCGCGATAGAACCACCAGTCATCCGTATCCAGATAACGATCGACAATCGCTTGGTGTTCTGGCGATGAAACTTCAGCGCCAAGCGACACGAGCGCCTGGGGGACGGCTGTTGGGAGTCCGGTGTCCGCCGTCTCGAATTTGATCTCGATTTCCATCGAACCGATAGGTATCACCATGGCGAATCCAGCCTACCACATTCCAGCGAAGAAGTGGGGTTCCCCCGTGTCCGACAGCTGTACGAGAATGCTTCGATTTCAGCGCGGAAGAGCCTTCGGCTCGCGTAGGCATTCTCTCGCACGTGGGGCTTTGTTTGTGCGCGCGTCCAGATGAAACCCGTGAGAGATACCTTAGTCCAGTATGCTTGGGGGGTTACCCGCTTCGATCCGCACCGGTCGACGGTCGCCACCGGCGTGCGCCGGGCCCTCCCCAATCATCCAATCCACAGCCGCCGCGAAGTCTGCGGGGCCTTCTCCTCGACACAGCGTTTCGATTGCGCGTTCCCGGCTCAAACTCTCGCGGAGGGCCAGACGTTCGCTCGCGCTCTCGATCAACCGCAGCGCGGCGTCGACGTATGCGCGGCGGTCTTTCGCCACAAGCCAGGAAGGGAGCCCCATCATGCGTGCGATCCCCGCTCCGAACCGTGACGGCGCTCTGTTGCCCCAAGGACAGACCACGGGCATACCTGTCGAAAGCGCTTCCACCAGCGTGTTGTAGCCCCCGAACGGGAAACTCTCCAGATAGAGATCGCCATCCGCCAACTCGCTCATCAATTCTCGGCGCTCCAACTTGGTGTGGATGGTGACATACTTATCGGGAAGGAGTCCGTGCAGACGCTGTCGCAACGCCTCCACTTCGGACTCGCGCCCGTTTGGGAAAAGATGAAGTTCCACTGCGGTCTTTGCTCGCGTGAGAATCTCGTTCCACGTCTGGACCATGGGGACCGTGTACTTGTGGGGGGTACTGACATTGATCAGCCGGACCGGATCCGCGTTCAGCGGGCGGCGTCTCGGTGGCGCGGCGGGCGGTTCGGTCGAACAGACCCCTAAGCCTGGGATCAGGACCAGCCGTTCGGAGTATTCGTACGCGCTCCTCCGGTCTTCGATGGCCGCGCCTCCGACGAAGTAGTCGATCTGTGCCGAGCCGGTCGTGACCGGATGACCGTACCCCACCGCCTGCACCCGGGCGATGCGGCGGCGCGCCAAGAGCGCGATGCTCTGTGACATTCCTACCTCGGGGTAAAAGAGCAAGTCCAAGCGGTCCCGCATCATCGCTCTGTACACCCGGTCGATCGTCTCCGGAAGATTCGCCTCGCTCTCTTCCGGCGGGGCGAACACTTCCATCCGATCTTCCGCGCCGATTCCGATGGATTCTCGCGATAGCGGCGGTGGGACATCGACGAGGTACCAGTACAGTTCCCGATGACCTTTCGAAAGCCCTTCAATCAGGGGCGAGAGACAACGATGCACGGGATGCCTTGGGTTCCAGAACCTCGTGGCGATCCCGATCCGGTACGGCGCGTCTTTGGAGCGGGCCGCTCCGGCCGGTGCCCCGGGAGCGATGTAGGCATCGGTCAGGGTGGAGAAGACGTTTCGGCTGACTTGTTCGGAGAACGCCCGAATCGACGGGCAGATGTAGGCTGCTCGGTAGAGCGAGGAGACGAAGTTGACGTTGCACGGCAGCAACAGACCCTGGGGTGGGTTCCCGAGCAGCTCGCTGAACGCTTGCTGAAAACGCTGCATGTTGGGGAAGACCGATGCGAACAGCGCCATACGGGGCGAGGTCATGTATGAGCGCAGCCCCCATGCGAACACCTGCGGCATCAACTCCCGGCGCACGCACGTTTGGACTCGCTGGAGATCGAACGGCGTAACCGAGTCCGCCTGGATCGCGAACCGCCCGAACTGCTTCGCCTGTTCTTCCAGGATGCCTTGCGCCAGGGCGTCGTAGTCAAGCTCGTCTTCCGGGCCGAGCAACCGGGTCGAATTCGTTCTGCGCAAAAGACCGGCGAGCGTCGAAGGGAGCGTCGATCCGCTCTCTCCATTCAGGAGTGTCCTTCGCCAGCCGTCCGTTTGGCTTGAATCCGCGAAGAGCAGTTCCAGCAACACCCTCTGGCACGCTTCCAACATCTCGCGCAGGTGTTCGCCATAGACGCGCGGTGTGTTTTCAAAGAAGCCGGTGAAGTCGTAGGGGAGGTCCTCGATTGTCTGCAATGCCTGAAGGGCCGCCATCTCCGCCCGTTGCTGAATGAGGCTCTCCAGCGTCTCTCGGGCCGTGATATGGATACGGTCCGCGAACGGTGGGAACGCTTCTTGGGAGGCGGTCTGGAGTTCTTCAATCCGTTTGCGGAGTAGGGTCAGCAAGTCGGTCTGGAGCGATTTCGATTCGTTCGGCGTTTTTTGAGGCACTATCGACTCGTAGAAACCGCGTAGTGACGGTGAGCGCGTACGGCCATCCGCAGTGGTTCGCTCACCCAAAGTGTGGCGGGGACCCGCCACGCCAAGCAACCCGAAGTGTGGCGGGCCAAGCACACCGAAGTGTGGCGGAACCTGCCTATCCCAAGCATACCGGTCCCCAACCGAACATCAAGCACGCCAGGTACAGCCTCTCGTGAGAACTCCATTCGGTCCGGCGCTCAGACTCCTCCTGCCGGGCACAACTCCTTGGAGTTGCATGATCCCCTTGACGTCCGGCTACAGGCGCACTTACGGTCAAACGATCCGGGCAATCTTCGGGGCTCATGGATGACGGGAGACAATCCCGCCCATGCGCGCATGAACCGGAAACTTTATTCCTAAGGAGATCACGATTATGCGAACATTCATCTTGGGCGCGCTCGCCCTGTCGCTCCTCCCAGCGGCCTGGTCCGAATACCCGATCATGCCCGACGACGCCGAAATCGCCATGCCTGGATCATTGGAGACCGTCCCCTGGACTCCGCTTTTCGATGGCCGGTCACTCGAAGGCTGGCGAGCCGAAGGCGGCGGACGTTGGTCGGCCGCCAACGGATGTATTGTGGGCGAACGGGGCGATGGCCGCCACGGCTGGTTGGTCACCGAACGGCCGTACGCCGATTTCTTCCTCGAACTCGAATTCAAAATGGTCTCGCCCGGTAACTCCGGCATTCAGATACGTTCGCATCTGTTTGGAGACGTGATGGCCGGGTACCAAGCCGATATTCTCGGACCCGGGGATGAACGGACCGGCGGGATCTATGAAGAGCATGGCCGGGGCTGGTTGGCGCAGCCGGACGCGAACCACAAAATGCCGATCGAACTCGGGCAGTGGAACACCTATCGCGTCACCGCCATCGGCGACCGCTTGACCACTGTCGTCAACGGCGTGATCTGTGTCGACTTCGTCGACGAGGCGCTCCAGTCTCGTTTCGGCATCGTCGCCCTACAGGTTCATAGTGGCGACGAGCCCATCAAGATGCTTTGGCGTAACATCCGTATCCAGGACTACGGCTACGGCCGCAGCTGGACAAATCTCTTCAATGGCCGCGACCTCTCCCAGTGGAACATTCAGGGCATCGAGCCCTGGAAGGTCGATCGCGGAACCATGCTGGGATGGAACGGCAAGGCCGGTGGGAACGGATACCTCGCCTCCAAGAAGAAATACGATAACTTCGTCGCTCGGCTGAAGTACCGAATGGAGGGCGAGGGCAACAGCGGATTGTTTTTCCGGTCCAGGTTTAAGGACGCGGATGTCTGGGGAGTGCAGTCTGAGATCGACTACCGGCCCGAACACAATCCCACGGGGCTCTATGAGAGCGGCGGTCGAAACTGGATCGCCACTCCACCGCTCGAGAAAGCCTCCGTGTTGTTCAACTCCAAGGGTTGGAACGAAATCATGCTCTACGCCAACGGAAATAACATTCGCACGTATCTGAACGGTTACAAACTGATCGACTACGTCGACGACGCCATTGAGCATACGCAGGGGCAACTCGGGCTGCAGGTCCACAGTGGCAAGACCTGCAAAATCCGTTTCAAGGATGTCGCCGTCATGGAAATGAAATAGACGGCGAGACGGCAAGAAAGCGATTTGTGTCGCGGCGGTTCGTTGGCGGGCCGCCGCGACTTCTCTTTCGGTCAACCGAGCTGGCGGTAGGGAAGGATTATGCAAACCGACGACGGGAGCCAACGGGAACCAGTGGACGGGGCGCTCTGCCATAGGCGTCTGGCTCTCCCGTTTCGCCTTCTCGTCCAGCTCCAATGCGCGAATGTTCTGGCCCTAACGTTGATGAATGCGTTCGCGTTGCGTACTGGCTATCTCGCCATCGTCTTCGTTCTCTCATTCATCGGGATACACTGGGTCCTGCGGAACCTCTTGCGCGCCGAGTCCTTTCCGCCGTCGCCGCTAGAGTTCTCACCCAAGGAGAAACTCGGGCTGGCGATTGCCGCACTGCTGGTCGTCTTCTTCCTCGCGGCTCCGCGCTGCCTCTATCTTTTCGAGCCTCAATTGGGGATCGCGCTCGATCCCGTCAGCGCCGATGATAACTGGCACATCCAAGAGATCAATTCGCTGGTTCATTCCCCACGCCACCCGCCGGTCTCGTCGTTCGACAGCACGCGGTACCTCTCCTTCTACTACGCGCCGTGGATGTTTGTGGCCGCGATCTATCAGCTCCTCCCGCTACCATGGATGACTCTGAAAGTGGCCTACAGTCTGGGGTGTTGTGTCTACATTCTGCTCATCGTTCATCTTGTTCTGCCGGAACAAACGGCACTTCTATCTATTCGTAACTCTCGTCCTCTTCTATGCCGGTGGTGAATCGATTTTCACATTCACACAGCCGCTCTTTCATTCCGAGTGGTGGATCGCGGAATCCTTCGGGTTTCGGGTTCAATACAGTTGTTTCTCCACACTCGCCTTCCTTGTGATCCATCATCTCTCGTCGGCCGCTTCGCTGGTCTGCGCTTGGATTCTGTTTCAGCGCAGCGCCGGATTGGATACCGGCACCGGCCCGAAGCATTTCCCTGCCGGGATTGCCTTTGTGGTGGCTCTCTTGCTCGTCGCCTCCATCACCAGCAGTGTCTTCGTCTTTCTCGGCGCGACACCGTTCATCCTCAACGCGCTCATTGCACGGCGCGACCTCCCGCGCGAAGCCCTCGGTCTCATTCTGGGGGTCTCCGCTCTGTTTCTGTTTCCAAGCGCGTGGATCTTTCTCGGAAAAGCCGGTGGTTTTCAGGTTCTCCAGAACGTGCAGCCCCTCGGCGTCCGCTATGGGCTCGATCTCTACCCCGCACATTTCGTCCTGAGCCTTCTGTTGTTTCTCGCGCTTCTCAGTGCGGAGTTCTTTCTGCCACTGGTCTGGGTTGTGGGTAGAGTCTGGACAGGGCCACGGCCCGCGAAACACGACTTGGTTCTGATGGCGATCGCTCTGGCGTATCTGCTCTCCACGTTCTTCGTCGGCTTCGGTGGATTCAACAACTACGCCATGCGGGGTTCGATCGTTCCCATCCTGGTTCTATACTACGTGAGTGCGAAATGGGGTTCTGAGTTCCCGGTCTCGCGGGGGGGGCGGCGAGTGATGGTGGGGTTGATGCTCTTCGCCGCGCTGGGTTCTCTAAACGAGACCGCGCGCCACTGGACAGACGCTCGACTGAATCTCGAAAAGGCTCGCGCGATCTCTCGCGACGGCGCTTCGGAAGCGCGCGCACACCGGGCCGCGATCTATGCCTGCAACACCGACCGGCGTACCGCCCGGATCGCGGCTGCCGACCTCCCCGGCGTACCGTTGGCGGAGGACTATTGGTATTTATACCTGGTTGAAAGAATCGTCGTCGACCACGGCAAGCCGTTGCAGGCAAACGACCTGGAGATCGTCGGCAACGGTCCTACCGGTCTGTGGAGACACCAAGACTGGCTCCGCCGCGAAGCCGGGCTCC
>CAYTDF010000305.1:0-6359 GCA_964436365.1 uncultured bacterium
GAAATGAAGACAGAAGGAGCCGCCTAAAATCAACTAGAAATGGGATTGACTCTCTTCGGGACATTGCCATTTTCTTCTTCCTGAACTACGGGATGATGATTTTGATCAGTCAACTGGGTTTCCCCTTGTTGGTGAGACTCTAGACGACGCGGGCTGTGGTTCGGGGGCTATCGACGGTGGACAAAGAGCCCAAAATCTCGGCAGGCGAGCCGTTTGTGACTTGCACCGGTGTTGTCTAGATATCAGTGGTTACAAACGGGATACGAACCCGAGATCGACGAGATCGTGCTCGGAGAACCGTTCCCTCGCTTCGCGGCCAGCAAACAAAACGCCTTTGAGGCACCCTAAGCCCTTGCAATTTCATGAGAAACGGGTCTAGCTTTTGGTGGCGCGTCTGTCTCCGCATTGCGGATCGGATGGGCCAAGGAACGAAGGGGCTTTGGGGAACCTGTGTTGCCCAAGGCCCTTTTATTTGTTCTGCCGCTTTGGGCAAGGTGAGGAGGTGGAGAGACGCATGGCGAAAGTCCTAGCCGTCATTGGCCATCCTCGGCGTGAAGGTTCTTGCATCCTGCTCCTCGATCGGGTCCTCGAAGAACTGTCGAAGACGGGAATCGATATCGAGCGCGTGCATCTGGGCGACGTCGATATCCAACCCTGCGAAGCGCACCACGTCTGCTCGCTCGGGAAGGGTTGCGTTATCCGCGACGCGATGTGGTCGCTATACCCACGTATTGCCGAGTGCGACGGTTTGATCGTGGCCACCCCCGTCTTCTTTCACGGCCTCCCATCCGGTCTGAAGGCGTTCGTCGATCGCTGCCAGCCGTTTTGGGAAGATCGCTTTCGCGCGAAACGCAACCGTCTTTCCATCCGGCCGGGGATGTTGATTCTCACCGCCGGTTCCGAGAAGCGGAGCGGTTTCGAACCGGTTCGGGAGTGCTTGGGCTGCTGGTGCGAGAGCATCGCCGTGCAACCGGAGCATCGCTTGGAGGTAAGCGGTTTGGATCGCGGCCGTCCGGTCGACGCCCGCCCGGAGGTGCTGGACGAGGCCCAGAGCCTCGCGTCGCGTTTCGCCGAAGCGGTCGAGCGGCCGCGTGTGCCCGGGCAGACCGTTTCGCCATGGTGGCGCGGCTGACGGCAGAGGATGTCCCGCCCAATCGGAGAGAACTTTTGGGAGATACTCTAGAATGGTGCGAAAGCGGCGCCTTATTCTTGAAGCGGCGTTGGCCTGCTGCCTGCTCGTGGCGGGGTGGGTGCTTATCCTGCCCCGATTCCAGTCCGCGCAGCTCATGGGTCGGGTGACAGCCCGCTACCTCGAGTTGCAGAGTGTTGCCGATGCATTCGTGGCCTATGAGCTAGACCACGGTCTCCGGCTCCCACCCTCGCTCCAACCCTCGAGCCCGGACGCGATGCCATCGGGGATGTCCGCCGAGACATTCAACCACCTCCCAGCCACGAGAAGTTTGCGTGCTGCGCTAGGGCTAGGTGACCGCATCGAGCCCGTTGCCTGCCTTTTCGCCGTCTCTGTCGAGCCGATGGAATCCAGAGCCGCCGCCCGTTCTCTCTCGCCCGTGGCACCGCACTTTGGTTTTCTCTGTGCTGTCGCCGCGCCCGTCCCGCGCGATACTCTGGCGAGGTTTCGCTACGATTATCTGTTTCCACGTGGCGCGGGGCCGGGAGAACGCATCTCGTATTTGCGGGACGAGTGCTTCGATTCGAGCAATGGATTGAACAGCAAAGGTGTGATTATGACCTGGGCCACGGCCCGGTTCGTTCAGGATGGAACGTCGATCGTTCCCGTTCGGTGAGAGGCGCTACGCCTGCATCTCTTTCCGTACGGCCACCTTGATCTCGATGACTTCGTCGTGGCGAACGCGGAGTAGCTTGCCGAATTTGTGGGCCAGCCGGTCCTCGGCGCGTTCGAGCGTCCCATCCGCATAGACGACCTTCCATACCCCGCTCAGCACCTGTTCCTTGTCCTCGCGGGAGAGGTTCTGGTTGAGGTGGTTCGTGAACTCCCACAGATCCACAGCCTGCTTTCGCGCTTCGCGAGTCTTCCCGATCAATGCCGTGACCTCTTCGGCACTGAGTTCGAAACGATCACTGAGGATATCGGCAATGTGGCGGCGTTCGGTCACGTCGAACTCCCCATCCTCTGTCGCTGTCTCCAGCAACAAGACGCAGGTCGCAATGCGGATTGCGTCTTCATCGTGCGGAGGTGCCTGGGGATATTCGGAACCACCCACACCGAGAAGACCGTTCAAAAAATCTCTAAACATTCAATTTTCTCCCAACAAGACGTGTCCGATTGAAGCACGTTGAGTGCCCGGCCATCGGGGGCACAAACTTCGGAGAACGCCGCGTGCACCCTACCGTGAAAACCATCGAGAGACGCTTTCGTGTCTCTCAATAGATCGTGTCCTCTAGTTCTTACCTTTGTCCGACAGGATCGGCACATCTGTGCATTTGTACGATCCGGTTCGCATCGATGTCGGCAATCTTCTCTACAGCCCGGTCGGATAGAGGTTGCAGTTCTTCTACCGAGAAGGTGTGCGCCACAGCAATTGCATACATGCCTGCGGCTCGTGCGGCCAGCAGACCGGCGGGCGCGTCCTCGACCACCGCGCAACACTCGGGAGGCACTCCCAGCCGCCGGGCCGCCTCCAAGAAGACATCCGGTGCGGGTTTGCCTCGCTCGACTTCAACCGCGCTGACGATCTCCGTGAACGCGTCTTGCAGGCCAGCGGCCTGGAGGTTGGCGGCGATCTTCGGCGGGGGACCCGACGAGGCAACCGCCACAGGGATCCCACGCTCCTTCAGGTCCCTCAAGAGCTCCTGGACTCCTGGAAAAGGACTTAGCCCGTGCTCTTCGAGCGTCACCAGATAGTCCGTCATCTTGCGATCCAGGTACTCCTCGAGGTCGATCGAGATGCCCCAGTTCTCACAGAGCTCTTGGATAGAGTCGGTATCGGTTCGGCCGCAGAAGCTCTCGAGGTCGATCTTGCCTAACTCGAATCCGAACGATTCGAGTGTTGTGCCCAACGCTCCCAAGCCCAGGGGTTCACTGTCGACCAGAACCCCGTCGCAGTCGAAAATTACGCCTTGAATGCTAGCTATCATGATGGCCAGAGGCTACAGCACGGCGTAGCGGCACGGCAACGGTGAAGGGGGTGATTTGCATCGTCGTTCTGTAAGATTCCAAAATGCAAATTGGCCTGTGGATAAGTTCGGGCCAATTCGCGTTTTGAGAGATGAAGGTACGCATTCCAAGGAGGGTGAGGTGTCATTTCCGTGAAGAAGGGCTGTTTTCTTGCCAATGGAGGATGTCGCGCCCGCCTCCTCGCTCTCCGCTCACAATTCCGTCCAGTATAATCCGTATCCTTAGGAGTCGGCCCGAAGCCCTCTGTAGGACAGTGCCGAGTTGCTCGGTTAGGCTCGGAATAAGAATAATACTGTAGTGTGGATGGCAGAGCGATGACGGCCCCATCCAGAGTCGGATTCCAGGTCTCTTTCGCCATCGGAACTCCTGTATTCCTCTAGACTGGATTTTATCCCCAGGCCCATGGAAGAGAGTGATCATATATAACTCTTATAATTTCAGTGTATTACAAATCTCACCTAGTGTAACTTCCACACTTTACTCACAGCCATCCACAGTGCACGGTGTGCTGAGCGAGAAGCCGAATCAAGCCTCTGCAATTGGCTCAGCCTCAGCAAACCCCCTCCCGACAAAGCGAAAAGACCGAAACCCGTGACGGTTCAGGTCTCGGAAGCCGAGTGTCTACGTCTTACTCTCTTTTCCGTGCCAAACACGGAGTGAGACAAACGGTTGTGGCAGGTAAGTTGTCCACAGCCGGAAACATCTCCGCTAGGCCTCTTTCCTCAATGCTTGTCAAGCTTTCCTGCATCCAAATGAAACACTTGTTACCCGACTCTGACGCTTTCTCCCCAGGGTTGTGGATAACTTGCGGATAACCGGGCTCGAACTGTCTCACCGCACAGGGCAATTGGCCACGGTTCTCAAGACGCTACCCGCAAGCCCCGTCAATTGAGCCGATTGAGCCGTCTCCTCATTCACCGGAGTCTCTGCCGGGAGCCTTGCCCCACTTGACAGGGCGTTCTTATCGGTGGCAAGCGGTGGCTAGCGCCTCCGTTTTTATGACTACGCGACCCTTCGACCGGTCGTGCCCCCCATCGCCGGTTCTGGTATCTTCACTCGGACTGGGCTCGGCGAGCCGCCGCCGGTCGTGTCAACCGGAGTTGAATCCCGGGAATGCCACAAATCGCGTACCGAGGGAAAAGACGTGCCCACATCAAAAGTCGCAGTCGTTCGAACCTCTCCCGAGACCGTTCTCGAGGATTACCAGCGCCTCATGAACCTGGCGGATTATCAGCAAACGGTCGCCAAGGACGCGGATACGGCGCTCAAGATCAATATCAGCTGGCATTTCTTCTACCCAGGGAGTTCCACGGTCCCGTGGCAGCTTGAAGGCGTGATCCGCACCTTGAAGAAGGATGGCTACGACCCGAGCCTGATTCACGGTTGCCACAATCGTACAGTTGTCATCGATGCCCACCTGGGAGAGCGCGAAAACAAGCAGATCAACGTGATCGAAGCCCACGGACTTCGGAACATCCATCTCTATGAGACGGAGGAGTGGATCGACGTCCGGGACGCCGTGGGCGAGCTGGCCGACGAGTTCATCTGCCTCAACGAGGTCTACCCGAAGGGATTCTCGATCCCTAAACGCTTCATCGGCGAGAACATCATCCACCTACCGACGATGAAGACGCATGTCTTCACCACCACGACCGGTGCGATGAAGAACGCATTCGGTGGGTTGCTCAACGAACACCGGCACTGGACCCACCCCGTCATCCACGAAACTCTGGTGGACCTGCTGATGATCCAAAAGAAGATTCATCGCGGTGTTTTCGCGGTCATGGATGGGACCTTTGTCGGGGATGGCCCGGGCCCGCGCTGTATGATTCCCCATGTGAAGAACGTTCTCCTGGCCTCCTCCGATCAGGTGGCCATCGACGCCATGGCGGCTAAAATGATGGGATTCAGCCCGCTCGACGACCTGAAGTATGTACGGCTCGCACACGAAAAAGGGCTGGGGTGCGGAGATCCACGGGAAATCGAGATCGTCGGGGATGTGGATGCGGCCGCAGAGAACTGGGGCTTCGAAGGCCCAATGAAGAACATCACCTTCGCCGCCAGCATGCAGCACAAGATTTACTGGGGCCGGCTCAAGAACTTCGTCGAGTGGTCGCTCAAGACCTGGCTCGCCCCCTGGGCCTATATCGCCAGCGTTATCTTTCACGATATGTACTGGTACCCGAAAAACGGGAATCCACGCGTACATGAAGTGCTCAAGAGCGAATGGGGGCGGCTTTTCAACAACTGGGAAAAGGTGAAGCCCGGCGAAAAGGGTTGGAAGGATGTCGGCGAGGGGCCTCCAGGGCTGGCCAAAGGGACGGCGAAGCTGGTCTGGCAGGGCATGAAGGTCTTGTGGACCTGCATCAAGGAAGCTCCCGAGTTTGCGGCTCGTAAACGCCGGAAGGCCCAATCCAGTCAATAGAGTGAACTTCCGCCGGTGCGTAAGACATCCCTGTATCCTCCGGCTTCAGTCCTTGGGCGTGGCTTGGGGCATGCACCGTGTTACACTCCCGGCCACTGCCAGCTAGCCACCGGCAGCGCTTCGTACGCGCTGAAGCAACAAGGGCTTTTGAGTACACCCCAAGGAGAACGCCGCTTATGGCCGGTTTGATCGAACGACTTGAAGAGAGGGGACTGCTGCAACAGGTCTCCGACGAGGGAATCGCCGACGTAATGGAACGCGAGCGCCCTCCGATCTATATCGGATTCGACCCCACAGCCGACAGTCTGCATGTCGGCAGCCTGGTGCCCATCATGTGCCTGGCGCACGCCCAACGTGCGGGGCACACCCCCATCGTCCTGATCGGGGGCGCGACAGGAATGATCGGGGATCCCAGTGGCAAGTCGGTCGAGCGAAACTTGTTGACCGCCGAGAAGGTTCTCAGCAACATCGAAGCGTTGCGCCCCCAGTTCGAGCGCTTCCTCTCCTTTGAGGGCGAGACCGCGGCCACGATGGTCAACAACCACGATTGGATCGGGCGGATCTCGCATATCGACTGGCTGCGGGATGTCGGCAAGCATTTCACCGTCAACTACATGATGGCCAAAGATTCGGTGAAATCTCGTCTGGAGGACCGCGACCAAGGGATCTCTTACACCGAATTCAGCTACATGATTCTGCAGGCTTATGACTTCTTGCACTTGTACGAAGAACGTGGCTGCGAGATTCAAGGTGGCGGTAACGACCAGTGGGGCAACA
>CAYTDF010000306.1:0-6326 GCA_964436365.1 uncultured bacterium
TAAGGAGCGCATCAGAATCCAATGCGGAACGACCGTCTCCAGCGGAAAGGACTTAGCCGCCTTCCTCGATGGGCTGGTGGACAAGCTGTTCTTCACGGTCATCACAGTGACCGACGAATTGAACGCCTTCAATGTCTTCGAAACCCTCAATTCCCGAGGCGTCCGGCTGTCAGCGACGGACCTTCTGAAAAACCACCTGTTTTCGGTTATCAGCACTGAAGAGACGCATGAGACAGAACTGAAAACGCTGGAGGAACGCTGGGAACGCATTGTTGGTTTGTTGGGAAGTGAGGGCTTCCCTGAATTCCTCCGGGTGTTTTGGAACAGTCACAACAAGCTGGTACGAAAGTCCGACCTGTTCAAGACCATCCGAAAACAGATCGCCACACGTGATGCGGCCTTTGGATTGCTCCGAGATCTCGATCGATCGGCGGCCATCTACGCGGCTCTCCGCGATCCACAAGACCCTTCATGGAACGGCGATGAGAAGTGCGCTCTTGGACAGCTGCAGATGTTCAATGTGCGTCAACCCCTGGCCATGTTGATGGCTTCCCACGCCAAGTTCCATGAGACCGAAAGAACCGCCTTCACTCGAATCATGAAGGCCGTAACGGCCCTGTCATTCCGCTACAACGTCATCTGCAACCATCCGACACACGAGCAGGAGCGCTTGTATAATGACATCGCGCAGAAGGTGTCGGATGGAACCTACTCACAGCCAGCAGAGGTCGTCGGCGCTTTGCGGGCCATTTATCCCAATGACGCTCAGTTCAAAGCGGCTTTTTCTGAAAAGGAGTTTAGGACCCAAAACAGTCGCAACAAGAAGGTGGTGCGTTACATCCTCTTTGAAATCGAGCGCCAGCGCTCTGGACAGGATTTCGATTTTGAGAGCGCAACCTACAGTCTGGAGCATATCCTTCCCGAACATCCCTCTGAGTCTTGGTCGTATATCGAGGAGTCCAAACAGGACCGTCTGATCTATCGTATCGGCAACATGACTCCTCTGGAGACAAACCGAAATCGAGACCTAGAGAATGGAGATTACGCATCCAAGCGGCCGGTCTATCAAAAGTGTTCCTTTCAGATCACCAGGGATGTTGCCGAGCGTTACGACAGCTGGGACGAGCGTAAAATCGAGGCTAGGCAAAAACAGCTGGCGGCTGTTGCCTCGGGCATCTGGAGAATCGATTTCGGAGATTGACGTTAAGAACCTGTCCGTAAAACGCAAGCCCCCCCTACTTCTTCACCCGGAACAACCGGATTTCGTGAAACCCTTTGGGCGTCGCCACCTCGGCGTACACCCAAATCTCGTCATCCACAACCATCCAATGCGTGTAGCGGCACGTTGCGAATCGATCGCCGGGCACCGGGCTGAGCACGAGAGGTGAATCCGGGGTCAGGTCGATAATGCGGTGCAGGTCGAACGTGAATCCCACCCCCGTTCCGATGTTGTAGACCGGGTCGTACCACTTCACATTCGAGCCTTCATAGAGGAAGAGGTACCCCACGCCCAACGGCAACACCGACGCCGGGCGCACATAGAAATCGTGCCAGCCGTCGAGATTCATGATCGACTCGTACGGGCTCCCCACCGGTTCCCAGTTCTCACCGTCCCGGCTGCGGAAATGATAGATCCGCTCGGTGCGGCGCATCACCCCGATCGTGTAAGCGTGATAGAAGCCCTCCGCCTGGATGATGAAAGGATCCTTGTATTCCTTCGTAATGATGTCGCGCTCGTACGTCTTCGGAGTCGGCTGAATCACCGGGCGCGCGGTGGTGGCGATGAACTCCGCCGGGCTCTCCGCATCGTCGAAACGGATGATGCTCCAGGGCCCGCCCGCCCACGGCCCGCAGGCGTAGAGTTTGAACTTCCCCGTCTCTTGATCGATCAGCAGACAGGGACGTTCGAAACCGGGGATGGGAACCTCCTCGCGGCCAATGGCGTGCACCTTCTCGAAATGCACGCCGTCCTCGCTACGCAGAATCCGGATTTCATACCCGCGCAACCCACGCGGATGTTCCGGCGAACGCATCCGGCATGCCATCCAAAAAACGCCCTCGTTGTCGCGCACCACCGACGGCGCGCCGGCCCACCACTCCGGCTCCTCTTTGTCCGGACGCAGAACCACCTGGCTATCGTGGAACTTCTCCGCAATGTTGCCAAACGCGCCGGTCACTTCCGGCATGGGCCCCGTCCACGTCGATTCCTGCCCCGTCGCGGTTTGAACCGTCGCAATCGCGCAGAAACAAACACTTATCCAACCATAATTCCTTATCTTCACAAGAACTCCCTTTAATACTTATCCGCGCCGCTCTTACGGCTTACGGAAAAACAGATTGATCAGTTTCGCCTTCGATAGCAGTTCGATTGTCTCGTATTTTGTCAGACGGTCCATCTGTTTGAAACGCGGCCCGGTCTCTTCGCCGTGCTCTTCAAATGTTTCCGGATAGCAGTTACACCACTCCAAAAATTCCAACCCCGCGCTCGTGACCAGATCGTGAATCTCACGAAACGTGTAGGCTCGGTCGCACGGATGCGAGAGCGAGTCCGCCAGTTCCTGTTCGGTCAACCCTCGCGCATCCACCCACAGTTCCCGCGCGATCTTGTTTCGCAGAGCCACCTCCGAACGGTCCGGTACTAACCGGTCCAGCACATCCCGGTACCGATAGCGCATCACGTTGTTGATGTAGCTATAAACCGCCACACCCAGCAGGCCACCGGGCTCTATGGCCGGGACGATGTTACGGAGCGCGCTTTCCGGGTCGCTCATGTGGTGCAGAGAACCGGAGAGAAGGGCAAATACATACTTCCCCTCGGGCAGCGGCTGCTTGGTGATGTCGAGTTCGCGAAGCGTCAGGTTTTCGACGCCCAGACGCTCGCGGTACTGCTGGGCCACATCCAGGCTCCCGGGCGAGATATCCACACCCAAAACACGGCACCGGGGCAAACTCTTGGCCAGGATCGACGTGGTGTATCCCGTCCCGCACCCCACGTCGAGGACCTCTTTCCCCTCCGTCGCCATCTCGTATTTCTGGATGGAGTTCAGAAAGAAGCGAACGGACTGGCTTCGCTCCTCTTCACCCTCCCCAAGTCCCGGATACGGGTAACGCGTATACATCTCCCGGACATCCCGAGTGATCGCGTCCATTCCCTCGTGTGCGCCGTCCCATTCGATCTCCATGCCGGTCGTCCTTTCCGTCTTGCGGGAAACGGATTCAGGGTACCCGTCATTGGGGGAAGAAGCCAAGACCAAGGAATAGGCAATGAGTAACCGTTGCGGTCGGTCTGGATGTGCACGAGGATCGAGTTGGATTAGGTCGTATAGAACAGAACGCTACGGAGTCGTTCGAAGGAGGCACAGCACCACAGTCACGCCATCACCGCCGCGACGCGGCCCCCACCGGGGGTGGGCAGACCGACAGCGCGGAGACGCCCATCGGGCACCCGGCCATTGCCGCGCACCCGATCGCCATCCCTGGCGGCACGTTCTAAAAGCATCTACGCGAGCAGATCCAGCACATTGCTGGTCTGAGGGCTGGTCGACTCCGGCGGGGGAGCCTGATCGGCCGGAGCGGGTTCCACTTCCGGTTCGGGAGCGGTGTCGCCTTCAACGGCCACCCGGACCTGACTCGGAGGAGCCGACGTGGGGTCAGCGGCTCGGCGTGCTTCGTTCGTGATTCTGACTTGGTCGGTCGAACGCACGGGGCGAGACCCTTCGGCCTCGGTCCCGGGCTCCGGTCGACGCGCCTGCACCCCGTCGATCACGCTTTGAGCGAGATTGACTGTCCGTTGGACCGCGGGTGTGGGCGGGGCTATGGAATCTCGGTTTGGGTTGCCACCAATATCCATGATGACACCTCCTTAGAGGCGAACGTCTATCGCCTCTTTCTCCTTCTCGTTCAGCGGCGTGAACCTCAGAGAGACCGGTACCAGATCGTCCTAGTCCGCTCGGTCCAAGGAGCCTTCACCGCAACGGTCTGTTGGACTTCATCACCGCCGGTGTGGCTGCCTGCCGGTACAGCACGATTCAAGCGCGTCGCACGGCAGGTCTCGAGCTGGCGAATCTCAAGCGAAGAGTGAAGCCAAAACGGCGGTTCCGGAGTGACCCGAATTCCCGCCTGCTATCGCAGTTATCGGTTGCTTCACCCGCAAACTTTAGCTCTTTACGAGTTTTTTTTCTTTTTTTTCTCAATTTTGGGGCATATCGCCACCCATTCCGCGCACAAAAGTCATTTAACTCATTGATATTGTATGAGTTGAAGAAGAGACCTACGGAGCGAGCGAAATTCGGTACATACGGCCTTCCCGAGCGGTGAACAGCACGTCTTGGCCTTCGAGTGTCACCTCTCCCGCCGAGAGTTCCCGTCCCTCACAGTGAACAGTTGCCTTGACAACACCGCCCGCTTCAGGGAACACGACCCGAAAACGGCGCTCGAACCCGCTGCGCAGTTCCACTTCCCCTTTTTTCGGGTAGCGGACCTCAAGTTTTCCCAGGAGTAAGCGGCGTCCTTTGGCCTCTGGCGGTACGCGCACGGTCCGAAAATCCTCCTGGACACCGTAGATATTCTGCACCACCATCGACCAGATCGAGCACGACATCCCCAGGCCGGGCACACCCAGGGGGTCGCCGGTCACGCCGTTGTAGCGTTCGTTGACTCCTTTTTCGGAAACCAGCCGCACGATTCGTTCGGTCAGTTCGCGGGCCTCGGCGTGATACCCATAGCGATTCAGGCCGTAGGCCACCAGATAGGTCGTCGGCGGCCACATATCGCCCCGCCAGAACCCGGTGGCGTTGTATTTCGGATCGTCCATCGCGGTGGTGGGAACCGGATAGGCACACCACCACTGTTTGGGATCCAGCAGCTGCTCCACGAGGGATTCCGCCTGTTCGGGCGTGGCCACGTCGGCCGCCAGTGTCAAGAAGCCCTGAACGGTGCGAACCGGGATCCGCGTATCCGTGTCGCGATCCAGGCTATAGAAGAAGCCAGTCGCCGGGTCCCACATCTTCTCCCGCACCGCCCGCACACGGCGGGCGATGATCCTCTCATAGCGCTCCGCGATCTCATCTCGCCCCAGTTCGCGCGCCATCTCCACAATCGCCCGCTCGCTCATCAAGAGAAAACAGGTCTGCTCCACGCCTTCCACGGTGCCGTACCATTCCCCGCCGGTCTTACGTTTCGGGTGACGGGTCAGTCTCATCTCATCCATCGGCGGATGAAAGTCGAAGGTTTCGTAGCGCGCGGTCTGCAGCATCCCCGCTTTGCCGATGGGCTTATACGCGCCGAACTCGATCAACCCGTCGCCGTCCACATCCCGCTCCGTCGAGTACCAGTCATCGAACCGCATCAGATACGGGAGGCATCGTTCCAGCAGTTCCCGATCCTCCGTCTGCCGCGCGGTCATCAGGCAGCCCCAGGCCAGAATGGGAATCTGCGAGTATCCCAGAGGCGGCCAATCCTTGAGGAAGTTGGGCACCATGCCGTATCGCGGATCGCCTTTCGGCGCTTCTGGATTGTTATCGAGGGTGTACCAGTAGTTCTCGAAAACGTCGCGAATCGTGCGATCGTCATCCAAGGGCGCGTAGGCGATCGTGACGAACATCGTGTCCCAAACCCACTGTCCGACATAACCACCGCCGGGGGAGAACCAAGGGTTCGGCAGCGCCGGGGGCCGCGGCTCATAGAGTTTTCCGAAAATGCAGCCTTGATAGATCCGTTCGGCGAGCGCGTTGAGAGCCGTGGTTTGGCGGCTTCGTCTTCCGCGCACTGGCCTCGTAGCGGCAAAACCATCAAACACAGAACAGGCAGTACCGGCAATCGCTCGTAACGGATCATGATTCACCTTCTTTCGGCACGGCAACGATGACACCACGAGAATACGGCAACACGAACGATCGAGGAATGTCCTGTCGCGAAGTCCGTTCAATTCGGGGGGTGACAAAAACACTTGGCGGGGCCTGCCGATTGTGTTACAATCTTCCAAGGTTGGCATACCGTCGACAGGCGGTACTATCCCTCCAAAGGAGTCGCGTCCCATGCGAGTGCGAACGGGTTTCACCCTGATTGAGCTTCTGATCGTCGTTGCCATCATTGGAATCTTGGCGGCCATTGCCGTGCCGAATTTCCTCAACGCCCAGATCCGCGCCAAGATATCCCGTTCCTATGCGGACATGAGATCCACCGTAACCGCCATCGAGTCCTTCCGTCTGGATATGAACGTCATGCTCGTCGATTTTTGGGACGACAGCCATTCCAGCGGGATCGGTCAGGAACGTATGAAAGATATTTTCAACGGCGTCGGACATCACACCGAGGCCGACCGTCGG
>CAYTDF010000307.1:0-6321 GCA_964436365.1 uncultured bacterium
TGGGCCAGGCGGGAACCGTGGCCCTGATCACCGACGGACGTTTCTCCGGAGCCACCACCGGTGCCAGTATCGGGCACATCTCCCCCGAGGCGATGGAAGGCGGACCGATCGGATTGCTGGAAGAGGGCGACATCATCCAGATCGACATCCCCGCGCGCACGCTGAACGTGAAGCTCTCCGACGAGGAGCTGGCGAAACGTAAGGCGGCGTGGAAAGCGCCCGAGGCAAAAATAAAAACCGGCGTCATCGCCCGTTATGCCCGCGAGGTCTCCTCGGCGGCGCAGGGCGCGGTGCTACCGCAGCGATAAGCCTTCACGGTTAACACAACCTGAGCGCTTCGTGCGGAGCTTTGGGGACATACCTTGACAAAACGAGGGAATGTTGGGAGATTCTCTGCGTCACTAGCGATCGCGTGGTCATCGCATCGGAGATCCAGGTGTCGTGCCCGCGTCGTCACCCAGTGGACGCCCCTCCCCCCGACGGTCTCTCAACTCTTCAACCTTCTCACGGAATCGAATTTCAACTCAGCCTCCTACGAGTTTCGCTGAGCTGTTTGAAATGCCGCGTACAAGCGAGTCGCAAAGCCGGAGGGCACAAAAACTCACGAGCCGGTAACTGTCCGCCGTTGGAAGGCGCGGTCGATCACGGCCATCAGATACGCCAAGCCCGCGAAAAGGATGATTGTGGGACCGCTGGGCAGGTCGTATGTATAACTGCACCCGATCCCCAAAACGGTAAACGCCATACAAAGCACGACAGCCCAGAGCATCATCTGCCACAGTCGTCGCGAAAAATGCCCCGCCACAGCCGCGGGCAGGGTCAGCAACGCAATCACCATCACAATACCGACCACACGCACCAACAACACAATGGTGACCGCGGTCATGCACAGCAACAGAAGGTAGTACGCCTCAACACGGACGCCGCGTAGCCAGGTGAATTCAGAATCGAAACAGACCGCCAGAAACTTGTGGTAGAAGAAGACGCACATTCCCACGACCAACACATCCATTCCAGCGACGATCCACAGGTCCGTCTTCGTCACCAGTAGGATATTGCCGAAGAGATAACTCATCGGGTCGATATACCCGGAAGTCTTCGCCAAGAAAAGCAATCCAACCGCCATCCCCACAGCCCAGAGCGCTCCGATCACAGTGTCTTCGCGCTGCCGTGCGTAAAGACTGACCCAACCGATCGTCAACGCGGCAAGAAGAGCGGAGAGAATCGCACCGAGCATCGGATCGAACCAAGCCATCCCCCACTCGACCTGAAGGTAGAGCGCCATGCCGATGCCGCCCAACACACAATGGGCGATGGCTCCGGCGATGTAACTGATCCGGCGCACGACGACATACGTGCCCATCACACCGAACGCGACACTCGCTAAAATCCCGGCGGCGAGCGCATTGCGTAGAAAGGGAATATCGGGATTGCCGATCGCCTGAAACAACTCACCCATGCGCATGCTCCTCGTGTGCACACGAGTGATCGTGACGCACCAGACGGAACCCGCCTCCGTACATATCCTGGATGGACTGGCTCGTAATCTCGCTGGTCGGATGGACCATCACGTGCCGGTTCACACAGATAACATTCCGCACAACGTTCGAAACGACCGCAAGGTCGTGCGAGACCATCAAAATGGTCATTCGTGCGTTGTACGCCTTCAGCAGGTCGAACAACTGCGCCTCGACCCGCGTATCCATGTTGGCCGTGGGCTCGTCGAGGATCAGGATATCCGGCTCACAAGCGAGAGCGCGAGCGATCAACACCCGCTGCCGTTGTCCACCCGACAACGTCGAATAGAGCCGGTCCGACTGCTCATCCAGTTCGACCGCCTGCAGCGCGTCGTGTGCGGCGGCTCGATCGTCCTTTGTGTACAGTCCGCCAAGACGCCGCCCCAACCGGCCCATCAGCACCACATCCAAGGCCGACACCGGAAACTGAGGATCGAGCGTAACGTGTTGCGGCATATAGCCGACGCGGTGGCGGGTCTTCTCGGGCGGTTCGCCAAACAACCTGACAGCGCCCTTCACCGGCCGCAATAGCCCGAGCATGAGCCGCAGCAAAGTCGTTTTGCCACCGCCGTTGGGACCGACAATGCAGGTCAGGTCACAGCTCGTAACGGTGAGGTTGACATCTTCGAGGATCGGAGAATCGTCATACGCGAACGATACATCCCGAAACGAAACGACTGGCGAATCCACCACAGAACGCTCTCCTTCCCTCGACTCTTCGACTCACCCGCCCCCCGGGACGGGCACATCCTTCATGAACGCATTGCGAATCTCAACCGCCATGCGCTCGAGATTCCTCAAAACATCGGCGGCCAGAGGATCTATCGGCACCACAGACGCTCCAATGGCGGCGGCCGCTGCCGCCGCGCTTTTCTTGTCAAACTGCGGCTGCACAAAAATCACACGGACATCGTCGCGTCTGGCATTCCCGATCAGCGCCGCGAGCTGCTTCGGTGTGGGCGATTTCCCTCGGAACTCGACCGCTTCCTGCCGCAACCCATACGCCTCGGCGAAACATCCGAACGCGGGGTGAAACACATAAAACGATCGGCCTTTGTAGGGTTTCAGAATTTGCGAAACGTTCGTATCGACCCGATGAAGCTTCTTCAACCATCGGGCGAGATTGTTCGAGTAATCCCTACCGTGCGCGGGGTCGACCTCCGAAAGAGCGGCGGCCATGCTCTTGGCCTGATCCTCCAACTGCACAGGCGAGAGCCAGCTGTGCGGATCGGCCCGGTGCACATCGCGATCGTGAACGTCCTTCTCCGCGTGGCCGGTATCGTGCTCCTCATGCCGACCTTCAGACAGGAGTTCTTCACTGGCTTGCGCCAGTTTCACAACGGTCAAATCCTCGTGGACAGCACGGATTTTCGAGAGCAAGCGGCTCTCGAACGGAAGCTCCGCACAGAAGTAGAGTCTAGCTTTGCCGAGGGCCGTCATCTGTCTTGGCGATGGCTCGAATGTGTGTGGATCTCGCCCCTTCGGAATCAAAACACGCACGGCCACGTGCTTGCCGCCGATACATTCGGCGAGGTACGCGTGAGGCGCAACGCTGGTGAAGACGCTGAGTCGTCCATCAGGTTGTCCCGCGCTGCCAGCTGAGAGTTCCGTGGCCGCAACCGGCAAAGCCAGCAACAGGAGGTTCAGCCATGCAACGTTTCTCATATCAGCCGTTCCCCGCGTCACAGACGATATGCCGCGCTTCGCACTCGCCGCATTCCTCGATGGAATGGCTTTCTGCGAAACGCTCCCAATGGTCTCGTTGAGGGGGCTCGAGAATCCCTCGACCGAGGCAGAGCGGGCAGACATTCTCCAGCGCGGAAAGAATCGAGGCGCGAATAAACTCCGATCGATTCGGAATCCCCCGCATGGCCTGCGACAGAGTCTCATCCACCTTGAAAGTTATGATGTCCTGCTTCTTTTTCCCTGTCATTCAAGTCCTCCAGGTAGAACGCTCCATTCGTAATACCAAGTAATACCAAAAAACCCGGAAGTTGTCATGGGTTTCGATAGGAGTTCAGTCTGTCCCACGGGTTCGGCGGAGAGGTGATCGAGAGAAGGCTACGCTGGCTGGGGTGGGCTCCGATCGACTTTATCCAAGATATGGCGCAACGCACCCTCCAAGTCCGGTTGGAGAAAGCGATAGCCCGTCGCGAGGAGGCGTTGCGGTTCGACCCGTGTACTCGCCAGGAGCAAAGCGTCGGCCATCTCGCCGAGCATGACGCGAGCCAAGAACGCGGGAAGCGGAAAGAGGGCGGGCCGGGAGAGAACAGTCGCCAGGGTTTGCGTGAAATCAGAGTTGCTCACAGGGTTGGGAGCGATGCAGTTCACCGGCCCCACAAGCGCCTCGGTGCAAACGCAGTGCAACAAAGCGGCGACGACATCATCCACTGCGATCCAACTCCAGTACTGGCGGCCATGACCGATCCGGCCACCCAAACCGAACCGAAACGGCGTGAGCATCTTGACCAGCGCCCCCCCAGCACCCGCGAGAACGACTCCAATTCTTGGGGCAACCACACGAATTCCGCGCGCACGGGCCGGCTCGACAGCCGCCTCCCACTCTTGGCAAACGGCGGCGAGAAAATCGCTCCCTGGCTCGCTCGCTTCAGTCAAAATTTCATCGCCTCGGTCGCCATAGAACCCGATAGCCGACGCGGAAACGAACACCTTTGGGGGCTTATCGAGATTCGCTAACGTCTCGCTGAGCAGACGCGTGCCCATCACACGGCTATCGCGAATATCCGCCTTCTCCCTTTCGGTCCAGCGCGCGGCGGCAACGTTCCGCCCGGCGAGATGAATAACGGCGTCTGCATTTTCAAGCTTCTCGGCCTCGATCTCTCCCGAGAGCGGATCCCAGAGGATGCCATCCTCTCCCCGCCTATCGGCGGACCGCACCAATCGGCCGATTTCGTCTCCGTCGGCTCTCAGTCGGCTCGATAACGCCGAACCGATCAACCCACTTGCACCGGAGAGAATAACTTTCATGCGATAGACCTCGGAATCGGTTCGTCGGGCGACAACTTCAGTTTAACGCGGAAGACCGAGGCAAGAAGAGTTAGCGGAGCGCTTCAGTCTCGTGCCGTGGATTTGAGCCCTTCTACGCGTGCAACCGCGTTGCCGGAGCGATACAGAGCCCGCCTCTCAATCGTTGATTATGGAAGACGGAAGGACGTGTCATCTAAGTCCGCCGTGGGATTCCATGATCGCCTTTTCCAGAGATCGATTCATCCGACCGGCAGCGGCCGCCTCGCTCTTCGCGGTGGTGGTGATCGCCGTGACCGTCACGGTCTGGCGGCCCTTGCTCGACCGCGCCTCCCTGTGGCGCTTTCCCCAAGTACCACGCGGTGCGGCAGCCTACAAGACCCTCTGCGCAGAGATCGCGGAAGGCCGTGAAACCTTCCAAAGAGCGTACCGATCGGCCGATCTCAAAGCCAAACAGAGAATCGTCGAACGTTCACGAGAATGGGTTTTTCACTCTCTGACGGAGGCTATTTTTCCGGCTTGGTACGGGACCCGTTGGGCATACGACGGCACTACAGAGACGCCACGAATGGGGCGTATCGCTTGCGGGTACTTTGTTGCCACAACGTTGCGCGACGCGGGTTTTTTGTTGCCGAGAACGACGCTCGCGCAGCAGCCCGCGGAGACCATCATCCGAAACCTGACCGGCCCCGAACAGATCAAGCGATTTCGCAGCCAACCTCTACGGACGCTTCGAGCCGAGATGGAAAGAATGGGCAGAGGTGTCTATGTCATCGGACTCGACACGCATGTGGGATTCATCGTTCACGACGGGCAAGAGACACGGTTCGTTCATTCGTCGAGCCACCCGAAAAAGCCCGAGGTGGTTTCGGAACCGCTCGACGAGAATTGCTCGGTGGCGTTCTCGGAGTATCGAGTCTTGGGCAAGATTCTCGATGACGCGATGATCGAGAAGTGGATTGAAGGCGAACCACTCCGGGCTCGATTTGATTTCTGAGCCCGAGGGGGGTCTTGGGCATTGCGCGGAACTCATGGGCGAGCGAGTCAAAACCGCCCAGCCAAACACATTCGGTGCCGTTTCCAGACGATCAAGCCCTCGGGTAGGTTCTCCCCTTCCCGTTCATATAGAGCTTCGCCGGTCGTCTCTTCCCATCGGTGCCGACCGACCCGCATCGCGACATCCACCGCGCTTCTCAACCCACGGTATAGGTCCCGCAGTTATCAGTAAGTATCGCATTCAACCTCAGACCGTGTCAAGGAGGACACAAACCCCAGCATTGCGGAATGAATGGGGGTAGGATAGAGACGAGTGTAGCCCTTGAAATGTGCGACCGTTCTGTATTGACTCTGACAGGGAGTCATCGCATGAAAAGGGCACACCGTGGAGCAGTGCTGTGCTGGGACAGAATGTGACGAACGGAGAGAGGTATGATGCTGGCAAGAAACAAACTTGGGCCGTTGGAACTTGAAGTGATGCAGGCTGTGTGGGAACTCAAAACAGCCACAGTGCGTGAAGTGTATAAGGCGTACTACAGGGGTGAACGCGACGTCGTGCAAAGCACGGTTCAGTCCACCATGAGAAACCTGGAGCGCAAAGGGTATTTGAAACATGAGCTCGAGGGGATCACTCATCGGTATTCGCCTGCGGTACCCGAGGATACCGTAAAAAAAGATATTCTTTCTAACGTACTCGACAAAGTCTTCAAGGGCGCTGCGGGGCAACTGGTCACAGCATTAGCTCAATGCACGACGCTTACCGAAAAAGATATCGAGGAACTTCGTGCAACCGTGAAAGCATCCAAACAGCGAAGACGCCGGA
>CAYTDF010000308.1:0-6319 GCA_964436365.1 uncultured bacterium
CTCACCGTCGCGAACTGCCTGTTCCACAACAACGGGCAGGACTATGACCTCGGCGTGGTCTCGGGCAGCGTCTCGGGCGATCCGATGTACGCGGACATGGATATGTTCTCGCTGCAAGCCGCTAGCCCGGCCGCCGGTGCGGCCAGCGACGGCACCAACATCGGCGCGTGGCAAGAAGTCTCGAACGTCGAGCATTACTCAGTTTACTAAGAGACACAGGCATACTACGCCTCGTGTTTGTTGAACACGGAAAGGGGCGTCCGCACAACGCGGACGCCCCTTTTTCGTGTCACGTGTCTTTCACCGTCGGTTACTTGGATTCGCACGTAGCATTCTGTCCCCAATTCGCGGACAAACAACCGAACACAGACAAAAAGAGAGCGTTCGGAATTCGTAAACCTTGCCACGCAAGAAGAACGGTTTTCAAGCCAGACTCACAACTTCGAACTTGAATTTGCAGCAATATGCCATTGACACGTAAAGTTGACCATTCAGCAAGAAACGTAGACGGATCAAAATAATCAACATTACGGTTGCGAGAACTATAGGGAACGACTATGCTACCGCTTCTTTGTGTCTAAAGTGGGTGAAGAAGGATGAGACAGACTCATCTGGACACACTCACAAAACCAATCCTAGTGGAGGTAGTTAGGGTATGAGTAAAATCAAATTTATGGTGTTTGCCATCGTTGCTGTGATGGCATTCGGGACGACAGCGATGTCGCAGACCGTGACTGTCAGCCAATCCGGCGGCGCGGACTACACGAGTATCCAAGCGGCGATCGATTCCATCGCCCCGACGAACGGTGTGGCGGATGTGATCCAGATTCTGGACAGCGCCACGTATGCAGAGCAGATTGAGGTCGGTGGACCTCACGAAGTCCCCGAAGTCAGTGGCGACGCGAATGGTGGAACGATCACCGATCTGATCAACTCGAACAGAGATCCGATCACGCTCATCGGCATGGCGAATTCTCCGGCGGTTATCGCCCCGCAACCCGGCACATTGGCGAGCCACAGTGTCTTCGAAGACGACGCCGAGGGAGACAACTACCAAGCCACCCTCTCGTATGTCGGAAGCAGAATGACATTCGTGAATCTGAACATTCAGCAGATCGGTGGCGAACCCTACGGCGTCAATGGCCAGGGTGTCGACATTGAGTTCCGCGACTGCCTGTTCACAGGCAAACCGGGCACAGGCGCTCCGGGCGAATCGCGCGTCAACTTCAACAACAGCGACCGTATCGCCCACCTCTACAACGATGTGGGCAACGAGGTTCTGTTTGACGGTTGTGTCTTTGACGGCGAATTGGAGGATGGCACGAAAGCGGAGGCGAGTCTCTACTTCCACGGCATCAACAACTCGGATCTCCTTTTCTGCAATGACACGTTCGTCTTTGATGGCTGCACGTTCACGAATATGGCCGATGACCTGACCGCACTTCGTGCACGAAACGCTGAAGAGGGCGACGTTCATCAGTCGATGATTAACTGTCTCTTCATCGACAACGATGGACCGCTCAGCTTCAACGGCGGTGGCAACAAAGTTGCCGACGGCTGTAAGTTCGTCAACAACGCCAACGGCCCCGAAGTCAACTCGACCAATGATACGGGCGCGCTGGTCATCAACGGCCGCAGTGGCCGTACGGGCGACATCAAGATCACGGACTGCATCTTCTCTAACAACGCCTCCTACGAGGCCTCGCAGGATGTGGCTGGCGATCGCTGGGCGGCTGTGCTGGTTCAGAACGACGGGGATGATGGCCCGGTCGTGATCGATCATTGCACGTTTGACGGGAATGGAGCCGGTGTGCGGTTCTTCGATCCGTCTTTCCGCGTGCGTACGGTCAACATCACCGACAGCATTTTCTCCAACAACGTCACCGCGGGCATGACCGCTGACGGTACAGACGGCAGCACCTATAGCTACATCGAGAGCGATGGCGCGGCCAACTTGGACCTCACCGTCGCGAACTGCCTGTTCCACAACAACGGGCAGGACTATGACCTCGGCGTGGTCTCGGGCAGCGTCTCGGGCGATCCGATGTACGCGGACATGGATATGTTCTCGCTGCAAGCCGCTAGCCCGGCCGCCGGTGCGGCCAGCGACGGCACCAACATCGGCGCGTGGCAAGAAGTCTCGAACGTCGAGCATTACTCAGTTTACTAAGAGACACAGGCATACTACGCCTCGTGTTTGTTGAACACGGAAAGGGGCGTCCGCACAACGCGGACGCCCCTTTTTCGTGTCACGTGTCTTTCACCGTCGGTTACTTGGATTCGCACGTAGCATTCTGTCCCCAATTCGCGGACAAACAACCGAACACAGACAAAAAGAGAGCGTTCGGAATTCGTAAACCTTGCCACGCAAGAAGAACGGTTTTCAAGCCAGACTCACAACTTCGAACTTGAATTTGCAGCAATATGCCATTGACACGTAAAGTTGACCATTCAGCAAGAAACGTAGACGGATCAAAATAATCAACATTACGGTTGCGAGAACTATAGGGAACGACTATGCTACCGCTTCTTTGTGTCTAAAGTGGGTGAAGAAGGATGAGACAGACTCATCTGGACACACTCACAAAACCAATCCTAGTGGAGGTAGTTAGGGTATGAGTAAAATCAAATTTATGGTGTTTGCCATCGTTGCTGTGATGGCATTCGGGACGACAGCGATGTCGCAGACCGTGACTGTCAGCCAATCCGGCGGCGCGGACTACACGAGTATCCAAGCGGCGATCGATTCCATCGCCCCGACGAACGGTGTGGCGGATGTGATCCAGATTCTGGACAGCGCCACGTATGCAGAGCAGATTGAGGTCGGTGGACCTCACGAAGTCCCCGAAGTCAGTGGCGACGCGAATGGTGGAACGATCACCGATCTGATCAACTCGAACAGAGATCCGATCACGCTCATCGGCATGGCGAATTCTCCGGCGGTTATCGCCCCGCAACCCGGCACATTGGCGAGCCACAGTGTCTTCGAAGACGACGCCGAGGGAGACAACTACCAAGCCACCCTCTCGTATGTCGGAAGCAGAATGACATTCGTGAATCTGAACATTCAGCAGCTCGGTGGCGAGCCTTATGGCATCAATGGGCAGGGCATCGATATTGAGTTCCGCGACTGCTTGTTCACCGGCGTCCCAGGCACAGGCGCCCCCGGCGAATCGATTATCAACTTCAATAACAGCGACCGTATCGCCAGACTCTACGACAGCGTGGGCAACGATGTCCTGTTTGACGGTTGCGTCTTTGACGGCATGCTGGATGACGGCACAAAAGCGGATGCGAGCATCTACTATCACGGCATCAACTCGGACGGCCTTTTCGTCAATGACTCGTTCGTCTTCCAAGACTGCACGTTCACGAATCACTCCGACGGCCTAACCGTGCTTCGGGCGAGAAACGCCGAAGAGGGTGACGTTCATCAGTCCATGATCGACTGTCTCTTCATCGACAACGATGGACCGGTCAGCTTCAATGGCGGCGGCAACAAGGTTGCCGACGGCTGTCTCTTCGTCAACAACGCCAACGGCCCCGAAGTCAACTCGACTGACAGAACCGGTGCCCTGGTCCTGAACGGCCGCAGTGGCCGCACAGGCGACATCACAATCACCGATTGCATCTTCTCCAACAACGCCTCGTTCGAAGCCTCGCAGGATGTGGCCGACGAACAGTGGGCGGCTGTTGTAATCGGGAACGATGGCGACGACGGTCCGGTCGCGATCGATCATTGCACGTTCGATGGCAACGGAACCGCAGTGCGGTTCTTTGATCCGTCGTTCCGCGTGCGTACCGTCGATATCACCGACAGCATCTTCTCCAACAACCTCGTCGCGGCCATGACCGCCGACGGTTCGGACGGAAGCACCTACAGCTACATCGAGAGCGGTGGCGAAGCCAACTTGGACCTCACCGTCGCGAACTGCCTGTTCCACAACAACGGGCAGGACTATGACCTCGGCGCAGTCACAGGCAGCGTCTCCGGCGATCCGCTTTACGCGGACCTGGAAAACTTCTCACTGCAAGCCGCGAGCCCGGCCGCCGGTACGGCCAGCGATAACACCAACATCGGCGCGTGGCAAGAAGAAGCGGCTGTGGAAAACTTCATGGTCCACTAAGCCTGAGCGCGTTTCGACGCGCCCATACGCCTGAATTATCCAGGGGCGTCCGTAATCGCACGGACGCCCCTTTTTTGTTGAGCGCTCTTCTTGAACGCGTGCTATCATACGTTCACACATCTACACCGATCTGGAAGACAATCAGAGGGGGAGACGGATGAACAAGGCGGTAGCACGGCTTTCCACGGTCTTCGTTGCGGGGGTGATCCTCGGTGTGGCGCTGAATGTGGGGTGGAAGGGTCTCCCCGAGGCCCAGCGCATTCGCTACCACCATCCGGATTATCTGAAGGGCGCGCTGAAAAGAACAGAGCGGCCGCTGGATGTGGCGATCAAAGGGCGCGGCTACTTCGAGTTTCAGGCCCCCGACGGGACGAGCGTCTATAGCCGCCGTTCGGATTTCTTCATCGATGACGGCGGGCAGTTGTGCGTCTCTTTTCACTCGGAAGAAGCAGCCGAGAAACTGCAGGTCGATGGCTACATACTCCAACCGGTGATTGTGATTCCATCGGATTTCACGGAGATACGGATCGACGCCGAGGGTCTGGTCTCCGTGATTTCAGCCGGGCAAACCGATGCACCAACGCAGGTCGGGTGTATCCAGTTATACGTCTTTCAGAACGCCGATGGCTTGGAGCTCGTCGATGACGGAGTGCTTGTTGAAACAGGAGAGAGCGGCGCGGCAGTGATGACAACACCCGGCCTCCAGGGATCGGGGCTTCTGTTGCAGGGGTACACGTTGGAGAGGAAGGTCGACAAGAATGCGGTCCGGAACCTGGTCGTGAACGGGCCGAATATCGGCGGACCCGATGACCTCGCCCAAGAAGCGCTCGTCAAAACCGGACGGCGTCTGGATTACGCAATCGAGGGACGTGGCTTCGCGAGGATAGTGTTGCCGGACGGGCGACTAGGCTATACACGCTATCTCCCGCTCGATACGGATGACGATCGATTCCTATACAGAAGATATCCGCACAGCCAGATGATGAGCCAGGGCCTTCCGATCTCCCGCGAGACACGCGAAAAGCCGGTGGGGTGGGTGGAACCGACTGGGGGAGGCTCGTCCGTCATCTCGGCCGAGGCCCTCTCGGCGGAAGTAATCGCCGAACTCCCTCTGCCCCCAACACCCAAGCCGGTCTACCGCGTTACCGACGTGCGGGAGCCGAAACGAATTCAACTCTTCCGATTCCCCTATCCCGAAAACCTCGCGTATCACTTGAACGGTATCTATCTCGAGACAGGAGCTTCCGAAGCGCCCGTGCTGATGGACGCGACGGCCATGGAGAACGTGCGGTTCATCCCCGGTCACCTCAACGACGTGCCACTGTTGGAACCCTGATGTACGCCCACCGACAGTGCGCTCAATCGCCCATCTTAACCCACTCGATGTTGAAGTGCGCGTACTTGATCGATTTACTGTTCTCGCCGAATTGCTCGTGGGAGCCGTGATGGCTGTAAGTCGCATGCAGCGTGCCATCGCGCGCTTGAAGGATCGAAGGATACGAGTACGAGCCCTTCTCAGGTTCGACGCGCTCCAGATGCCGGGTCCATTTCCAGGTCTTGCCCTCGTCATCGGAGATCGAGACCGCGAGGCTATGCCGCCCCTGCTCGGTGTCGTTATAAATAAGCGCCCACTCACCGCTCGCGAGAACGATCCATTCCAGACCCGCTCCCGGGTTGGGGAGGAAATAGTCCGTCACTGGCCCCCAGGTAAGCCCGTCATCACTCGATTCACTGATCAGAATGCGCTTCGGTGGAGGACCGTTGTCGCGCATGACGGCAACCAATGTGCCATCCTTCTTCTGGACAACGCTGGGTTGAATGTTTCCGCCACCGACGAGCGGGTTTGAGAACTGCCAGGTCTCGCCCCAGTCATCGGTAACAGCCATGAGCGAGAAACTGTACCCATCGGAATAGAGGGGAACAATCATGCGCCCCGAGGGCAGAATGGTGGGATGCGCGCGGGTCATCCATCCCATTCGACGGGAGTATTTGTCTCCGGCACGCTTGCGGAGTGCCTCGACATATCCCTTCGCTCGGTCTCTCATCGCTTGATCGCCTATCGCCTCCAACTTGGGTGTAAAAGCATCGAGAGCCGTGTTGACGTTGGCCTCGAACTCCGGCTGGGGACGGACGTGGAGGATTTCTTGCCACTCCCAGTTGGGCGCAGCGTCCACGTCTTTTTGATAGTCGGT
>CAYTDF010000309.1:0-1643 GCA_964436365.1 uncultured bacterium
TCCAGAGATCGATCCATCTGACCGGGTGGTACCGTGCTTCTAGCGAGAACATACAGGTCATTCTCGGTGCCTACCTGAGCGTCGGCGGTCAGCAAGGTGCGGCCGGATATGCCATGCACTTCACTCCTGAAGTGTCAGCGGGAGCCTGGCAGCAGATTGTTCTCGATTTGGACGCGGGGTACACAGAGGTCACTCCGGTTCTGGCTGTGTTCAACACCAGTGAGACCGAGGAGGGTCTGATTCACTTCGACACCTTTGAGGTCTCAGAGGGGGCGTCAGTTCCCGCAGGCACCGAGATCGATCCCGGACCGTGGCACCCGAACCTCTGGCTCGACGATTACAATGTGGGTGGAGCCTATGTTCAGGGAGACTTGCTTGTCCTCGAGAAGGGACTGGGGAAGGACGTTTCCCGCCTCACCGTCTCTTACGCGCAGCCTCAGGTACCGGTTCGCGTGCAAGTGGACATCGATGTGACAAAGGACCTTGGCGAATCAGGACTCCTGACCGTGTGGGCGGGAAGCGGCCCCAGCGGATTCCAGACAGACATCCCCTTGTGGATGTTCCCCGCAGGCGAGACGAAAACGATCTCAGTCGCTGGGGAAGTGACCATTCCCGTTGGGGCACTGCATGTTGTCATTCAAATCGCTGGAACCGACAGCGAACGCGTCAGGATCAGCAACGTTACGATTCGCCATAACGAACTGTAGGACAGCTCCCTGTGCGGAAGTGCGCCAGGAGTTGTCATGACGGTGAAAACCAAGCAGCCGCCCCGATGGGTGGCTGCTTTTTTTGTGCCGCTCCCTCCATGCGGCGGAAGCTCTACGGGGCCCACTCTCTTCCATTTGCACGTCGCGCGGGCGTTCTGTCCGTGCTAGACTGAGTACCGAAGCGACGAAAGCCGCCCCGACGTCCACTTTCTTGGTGGAGCGTGATTGTCTCTTACGATTCGCCTGCCAAGAGGACGGGCCGGAGGCCCGTCCGTGCTATCTCCATCAGGAAAAGGAGTCTTTCCATGTCATCCGAGCTGAATCGACGCAAGTTCATCCGCCATTCGGTACTGACCTCAACCGTTGGCGCATTGGCAACACAGGCTGGCCAGCATACAGCTTCCGCTCAGGAAGCCGCCAAATCTCCTGTCATGGCTCCCGGTGGCTCGCTGCCCATGGGCCAGATTGGCGATCTTTCCATTAGCCGGATGCTATTGGGTGGGAATCTGCTTACGCATTTCACCCACAGCCGGGATCTGAAGTACGTTTACAACCTCGCGCAGCACTACAACACGGAAGCGAAGATACTCGAGACGTTGGCGGTCGCCGAAGCGAACGGTGTGAACACCCTGGTAATTCATGTTGTCCCTTGGGCATTGAAGGTCCTGCGGGAACACCGTGAGAAACATGGCGGCAAGATGCAGTGGATTATATGCCCCACAGCGCCCATGGATGACAAGGCGGAAGAATACACCAAGCAAGTCCAGGAACTCGTCGAAATTGGTGCGGACGCGCTCTATGTTTGGGGCGTACGGGGCGACCAATTGATCAAGGACCGCCGTGTCGATCTGCTTGCGAAAGCCGTCGATATCGCCCAAGAGTGCGGTGTACCGTGCGGGGTGGGCGCTCATAATCTAGATGTGATCGTCGAGAGCG
>CAYTDF010000309.1:1653-6313 GCA_964436365.1 uncultured bacterium
GAGAGCGAGAAGAACGATGTGGGTGCGGATTTCTACATCAAGACTCTGCATCATCACGACTATCCAACAGGCCCGAAGCCCGAAGAACTTACAAAACCCTACTCTGAGGTGCCCGGTTATTGGTGCAACAATCCTCAAGAAGTGGTGCAGTTTATGCAGAAGGTCGAGAAACCCTGGATCGCGTTCAAAGTCATGGCCGCGGGGGCGATTCCCCCAAAGGATGCGTTTGCGTACGCGTATGATAGTGGAGCCGACCACATCATTGCCGGGATGTTCGATTACGAAATCGCCGAAGACGCGCGTATCGCGCGCGAGGCGATGGGCGCGGCCGCCAAGAGGGAGCGTCCGTGGAGGAGTTAGGGGCTTCTTTGCTGCGCTTCGGCCAGGACCAGAATTTTCGGCAAGCGTGAGGGATCGTAACCGCAGGAGGCTCACTCCCCGCAAACGATCGGAGTGCACTCAGGCGTATTCGCTCTCCTCTCTACGCTCAAACCAGGAGGTTGCGTGATATGTCCACGAGTCGCCAAACTCGGCGTCGTTTCTTAGTCGGGGCCAGTGCTGCGAGTGCTTCCGCGCTCGTTCTAGGAACAACTCGGTTGAACGGCCGTGAGGCGGATGCGGCTCCTTCGAAGAGGACCGATCCTTGCGATCGTCTCTTTATCATGGGCTCTTGCTGGTATGTGAAGAACGGCTGGGATCCTCAAGAGTGCGCCAAGGTACTGACGCAAGTTGGCATCCCAAGAACGAGCTATTGCCTGAGAGATTGGAAGGCGATGCCGCAGATGATCGAGACGCTGGACCGTGAAAAGGTCCAACTCGTCGCTGTGTATGATTCTATCGACACTGGAATAGAAGATATCCCACCCCACCTACGTAGACTGATTGCGCAGTTGGAGGGACGTGATACTTTTCTTTGGATCGGATTGACCAGCAAGAAGTACAAACCCTCCGATCCCCAAGGCGACGACGCAGCCGTGCGTATCATGCGCAAGATATCGGATGCGACACAGAAGGCTCGATTGCAGGTTTCGATTTACCACCACCGTAACTTCTGGGGCGAAAAAGCGGACGACGCCTTTAGAATCGCGGAAAAGACCGACCGGGCGAACGTTGGCTGTACGTTCAACCTCTATCATTGGTTGAGCGCCGAAGGGCCTGGCGGCTTGGAAGAGAAAGCCGCGCGCGTTTTGCCCAGGCTGAACTGCATTACCATCAACGGCTCCTGCGATAACGCCTCAGAATTGACGGTCGAGGAGGGTATCCTCCCGCTCGGTGAAGGCGACTACGATGTGAAAACATTTGTGAACACCTTTGTTAGGCTGGGCTATGATGGGCCCGTTGGGCTCCAGGGGTACGGCATTGCCGGAGACCTACCGGCCAAACTGGGACAGTCCGTGAGAGCGTTTGGTGGTTACTGAAGACAGATCGACGCGTCGAAGGGCTCCTGAATCTACCGGTGGGGCTCTATTTGTTTATTGAGTGCAAGGATTGTCGTTAGTATCCATCGATAGAGTGCCCATTTTCTCGAGCCGGTTGATATCGGTTCGAGGGCGGGCGTTGACAAGAGACCACGAGATCATCCGCACGAGGTTCTTGTCGGCGGGCAGCACTGTGCTGGGTCCGCTCATAGAGTGAAGACCGTTTGGTAAACTGATATTGGTTTTTCTCACCACAAGGAGGCGTAGTTCAGATGACTAAATCCTATCGTTCGCGTCGCGATTTTCTTCGGCAGGCATCCGCATTGTCCGCCCTAACCGCTCTCGGGGCATGCCAAGGCCGGTCCCTTGTTTTGGGTAAAGAATGCGAAAACCTGCGGTTGGCGAAATTCCGTTGCGATGTCACACCAAAACTCGGGACGCCGATTTACTCGAGTTTCAAACCCTTGGAAACGATCGAGCATCCTCTGCTTGCGAAAGGCATTGTTCTCGAAATCCAAGGCACGCGATACGTCCTATGCGCGGTGGACTGGTGCGAACTGCGAAACTCTACGTATAATTATTTTCGTAACAGGATCGCCAAGGCTGCGCAAACGAGCCCGGCGAATGTGGCCGTGCAATGCGTCCATCAGCACACGGCTCCCATGGCCGACGGGGATGCGGTGGAGTTGCTCGCAAGTGTGGACAGTCCGCCGTCTCAACCCTCGAAAGCCTCCTTTGAGGCCGGAGCGGGACCCATTGTGGCCGCCGTCGGCAGGTGCTTGGAGACTTTCGAGCCGTTTGACCGCATCGGTGTGGGGCAAGGCAAGGTGGAGTGTGTCGCCTCGAACCGGCGGATTTCCATCGGCGGCGGCAAAGTCGGATTTCGTGGCAGCTCCTGCAACGACCCTGCGGTGCGCGCGCTGCCGGAAGGGTTGATCGATCCTTACGTGAAGAGTATCACCCTTAGCCGTGGCGGTCACCCTCTTGTCCGGCTTCATTACTATGCTACGCATCCGCAGAGCTTCTACAACGATCCCCGGGCGAGTTTCGATTTTCCCGGGATTGTGCGAGAGGCCTTGCAGGCGAAGGAAGAGGTGTTTCATATCTACTTCACCGGATGCGCGGGCGATATTGCGGCGGGGAAGTACAACGACGGTACGCCACCCGCTCGTACGGAACTCGCCAAACAGTTGCGTGCCGGGATGGAAGCCTCGATTGCGTCGACGGTCTACCATCCTGTCGATCGCTTCTCTTGGCGAACTCACCCCGTGACGTTTACCGCGCGCAACGACAGTGGATTCACGATGGCGGAATGCCGTGCCAAGATGGCCGACGTCTCTCTCTCCTCGAATCACCGTCTCGGCGCCGCCATGGTCTTGGCATGGCATACTTGGGCAAAGCGGCCCATCGAGTTCAGCGCGTTGAGGCTGGGGGATGTGCACATCCTTCACCTCCCCGGCGAGCCGATGATCGAATATCAGCTATTTGCTCAGCGGCTGCGCCCAGGGCAGACTGTCGCGGTGGCGGGGTATGGTGACGGCGGCCCCGGCTACATCTGCACGGAACGCGCCTACGCTGAGGGAGGCTACGAGCCAACAGCCTCCAACCTCATTCCTGAATCGGAGAGTCTCATGCGCGACGCAATTCGGCGGTTGCTGGGCGTGGCGTAAGGGAACTGACCTGCGATCGGATGTGTAGGCGTGTCGAGAATTGCTGAGGAGACGGGAAACCGATGCCGTCTGGCCTCCCTTTCGCCATGCAATTGATGTGCCCCGCATTCCTGGTCTATACTAGACCCCAAGTTGGTCCGGAGGATGAGCCTGTTTTGCACGAAGTATGACAGTCGTCCTGTGAACCTGCAGATTTTTCGGAATTGAGGAAGAAGCACCATGAAAGAGACGAGCGATCATAACGACGGAGGCTCACGGCGGGAGTTTCTGAGGTCTACGGGAACCGCGGGTGCCGGGCTGGCTCTGGCGGGTTGCAGCACAGCGGGTACGAAACGCGCCGTATGCACAGAGGCCCTTGCTCTGAATGGCGGTCCGAAGACTGTCACTGTCCCAAGCGAGACGATAGCCGCCGCCACCAAGTGGCCACGGTTCGGCGAAGAAGAGAAACAAGCGGTTTGGGATATCCTCGACCTTAGCTGTAGTGAAGTCTATCGAGACCTCCCGGTCTTGGAGAAGGAGTGGAAAGAGTATCACGATGTACCTTTCGCGAAGGCTCATTGTAACGGCACCAGCACTCTAACCTCCATGTTCTTTGCCCTGGATTTCCCTCCAGGTACCGAGATCATGGTGCCTTCGTACACGTTTTTTGCGACGATCGTACCCATGCGTTTCTTCGGGTATGTCCCGATTTTCATCGACCTCGATCCTCGCACGGCCTGTTTCGATGTGGAACACGCGGCCAAGCAGCTCACCAAGAACACAAAGGCGATTGTTCCCATGCACTCTTGGGGACTGCCGTGTGATATGGATGAGATTTGTGCGTTCGGGAAGAAGCACGGGCTGGTCGTATGCGAAGATGCGGCTCACGCGCACGGGGCCTCCTTGAAGGGCAAGAAGATGGGCGCGTGGGGTGACATGGCGATCTTCAGTCTGCAGGCGACGAAACCTCTCCCCGCCATCGAGGGCGGTATGGGGACGTATCAGACGCGCGAGCACTACGAACGGGCCGCGGCCTTCGGTCATTACGAAGATCCGCCGAAGTTCCCGAAAGACAGCCCCTATCGTAAGTACAACGGAACCGGATTCGGGCAGAAGTACCGCATCCATCCGATCGCGGCGGCCTTGGCTCGGAAGCAACTCGCCGTTCTGGACGATCGCAATGACGGGGTTCGTCGACGCATCCGTGATCTGAATAGCCAACTCACTCAACTTCCCGGTCTGTCCGAACCGTATTGCCGCAAGGATATTGAGCGCGTCTATTACTCCAACAATATGCTCTTCCTGGACGAGGCCAAAGCGGGCATCACCCGGAAACAACTGCTGAAAGCGCTCCACGCGGAGGGTGTCGGCGCGGGATCGGGAGCCTACCCGGAGCAGCACAAGTTCACCCTCTACTCCGAGGAAAAATGGTGGCATCACAAGCCTAATATTCCCGAATCTCTGCCCGGGACGGATCAGGTCAACGCCTCCTGTATGTACCTTCCCGTCATGTACGAGGATCTGCCGGAGGTTACCGAGCAGTACGTCAGAGCCTTCGAGAAGGTCTGGGCGCACCGCGACAAATTGGCCTAA
>CAYTDF010000310.1:0-6281 GCA_964436365.1 uncultured bacterium
GGACTACTGCCGTCACCATACGCTGGTGGATTGGACCGGCGATGGAGTGATGGAGTTCGTCGTTGGTCAGGCACAAGGGGTGTTCGACCGGAGTGGCAAACGTATCGCTACGCTCCAGGGTCTACGCGATGCCGTCGATGGTGAGACCCTCGTGCTTCCCGGCGACATGACCGGCGACGGTGTCCCGGATATTACGCTCGCGGTGCCCTCTTCGCCGTGCCGTCTCTATGTATTCAAGAATGAGAAGGGAACGAAATCTTCCGGCGCGGCCGTTTTGGGTTGCGGCGTCAACTTCACGCTCTATTGACCCGGTGTTTCCCCCCGCTGACCCTATTCGGAATCGACGACAACCATGGCTTCGGTCCATTCGCGGAGATCGATGCCGTCGCTCTGTAGGTCCGCCGTAAGAACGCTCAGTCCCGGCTTGGCTTCTTTCGGAGGTGCGATCTCAAATGTTGCGGAGCCCTCTTTGCGAGCGCCGACAGTCACCTCTTGCGTGGCCTTGATACGCCAACCGTCCGGGCCGCGAAGCGTCACGCGGAAGGTGCGTGACTGAGGCGAGTGGTTCATCAAGCGGAGCGTGAGTTCGAAAGTCTGCCCTGGCTGCACGTGTTGCCCGTACGGATAGAAACGCGCCCAGCTCTCGTCCAGTCCATAGTTGGGGTCGTCCCACGGGAAGAGCTCGCGTAGCCGTTCCACACGCCGCTGTAGGGTTGTTTGCATCTGGGTTAATTGTGCTTCCGAGAATCGGAATGTTTCGCCTACGTGTTCATTGATGAGTAAATACGTGGGTTTCATTCTTTCCAAAACATCCAGGCAGTAGCGGAAACCCGTATTCGGATGGAGGAAGTTTCGGTTGAGGAGGCAATAATCGTCAATGCCGGAAGGCGTAAAGGAATCGCCGATGAAGAAGATCGTCTCCGCATCCCGCTTCTCGACCAGCAAGCCGCTGTGGTAGAGAGTTTGGCCGGGGAAGTGCGAGAACGTCAGGTCGAACTCTTTCCATGAGAGTTTTGCTCCTTCCGGCATGCCTTTGACGTCCCGAATGGGAGTCGCCGTCATGGCCGGAAGCCGATAGGCGGCAGGCTTCTCGAGCAGATCTTCCATCTCCATACAGGCGTAAACGGGGCATCCGTATTCTTCGACGAGCGCGGCGACGTAATCGACGTGGTCGTCATGGTAATGGGTGATATGAATACCGTCGAGAGATTTGAGTTGACCGGCTCGCGTTAGCTGCTTGACCTTTTCGAGCGCATTCGCCGAACCGCAGTCCACCAAGAATCCGGAACCGTCCTCCGCGAGAATCAAGCGGCTTGTCCCAAAGGAGGTGAGCCACGGAGGAAGTTCCTTGTTGACGGTTTCGGCAAACGGTATCAGTTCCGGCTGCACACCTGTCCCCAAGACCCGGTCCGCCTTTCGTTGCATGTGCTCATCGCCAAAATACCAGTGCAGGGCGTCAATCGACAGATAGTTGGTGTAGGCGGCGCGAATCCGCTGGACGAGCCGATCGATGGTTTCGCGTGGCTTGCGGATGATGGGGCCGCGTGCGGGGATGATGATATCGGGGTTTCGGTCACGAATTCGTAGCAAACTATCGATCGCATCGTGGGCGCGGGCGGCATAACCGTGGTAACCGCGTATTTTTGCGTCCTCAATCGCGTCTTGCAGACTGTAGATGTCAAAGACGCGGCCATCGCTGTGAATCAAATCGCCGGTGAACGCGATGCGTTGTCCTTCGTGTTCCAGAAAATAGGTGACCGCCCCCCGCGTGTACCCCGGTGTGCGAAGCACTTGGATGGGGAGTCCTTCCCATGTCAATGCTTCGCCCTCGGCGACCGTTTTCGAGACGGGGAGAGATTTGGTGAGAATCTTCGTCGATTGTTGGTCGTAATCGTGGAAGCGCGTTGTACGGAATTCTTCCCAGAACGACTCGACCCGCGTGAAGAGCGCCTCTTCTTCTCTTGGGACCACCGCCCGTGCGCCGTTCAGCACTAACGCACGCCCGGCCCACACCACATCGCGCCGGTGATGAGTGAATAGGACCGTATCGACGGGGTCGGCGTTTTGACGGGGATCGCCATAGATCGCCAGCGTCTTCTCGTTCCGGTGCAACCGCACCCCGTTTACCGCGTCTTGGATGACCTCGAGCCGGTTGCCGATTTTGTGTATTTGGATAGAAGGAGTCATGGGTGCAAAGAGGCAGACGAATGCCGTGGATAGAATAATGGTTCTCGCCGAGTGTTTCATGGAACGGACCCTCTCATTTGCGCGATGGGTTTTGCCGCGCAAGAGCCGTGTTGAGAAGCCAGGTACCTCCAAAAGTCATTTCCGGTTGGAAGAAACTTGCAGAGAGACTTCTCTACCTATTGAACAGCAGTTTCTTGTATTTGGGAAGGTCGCGGCTTCCTGCGCGTATAGGGACACTGCCAGACCGCTGGGGGCCACATTTCGTTCGTGTGTTTCTACCGGACCGTTACTCGGTGGAGACGGGAGGTGTGCGCGGAATGCGAAGCGTGAATGTCGAACCCTTGCCCGGTTCGGAGTCGACACGGATGTCTCCGCCGTGCTCTTCGGTCACTTTCTTGGACATGAACAATCCGAGCCCCGTCCCTTTCGCTCCCTTGGACGAACGGAACGCGGAGAACAGATTCTCCCGCCGCTCTTCATTCATGCCGATGCCATTGTCGGTGACGCTGAACAGAACCCGGCTGGGTGTGCCTTCGACAGAGAGCTTCACGAAATGCTCTCTCTCGTCACTATCGGTGAAGCACGCATCGATCCCGTTTGTGATCAGATTGATGAGTACGGCATGGATCCGTTCGGCGTCCACCGAGAACTCACCGAGACGGTCCGGGATGGAGCGCTTCAGCTCCACCCCGAACTGTTTCGCTTTCGATTCCAGCAGGTCGCACGCGTCTCGGGCAACCTGCGCGGGGGATGTCGTTTCGCGCTCGGGCTCGCGTTCTTTCGAACAGTAGAGAATGTCCAGGACCATATCGGAGATACGGTGCACGTTCCGTTCGACCATATCCCAGCCCTTCTTGACGACATCGGCGCGATCCGAGCGGAAACCGGAGTTGACCACGTACAGGCTACCGTCGAGTCCCATGGCGATGCCTTTGATGCTGTGGGAGATTCCGGCAATCAACGAGCCGAGAGAGGCGAGGCGTTCCTGCAGGACTTTGGCTTCCGTGATATTCACGGACATCTCCATCACCGAGTCGACGTCGCCGTGCTCGTCCTTCAAGGGGGAAGCGAAGACCATCATCTGCATCACTTCACCCTTTTGGGAGCGGACCGTCTCTTCGCCGGAGTGGACAACCCCATCTTCGAACGTGAGTGCGACATTGCAGGACTCACACCGTTCCGAGCGCCCCTTGTAGGCGTGGTAGCAGAACTCGCCGACCTGGTCGCCAAAGGCGTCTTGGAACGTCCGATTCGCTTGCACGATCCGGTAGTTTCGATCTTGTACAGAGACATAACACGGAACCGCGTCGAAGAGCTGGTGGTACGAGGCGTCCTCGCCCCCCAGCGCCTCGACGCGTGCCGACTGATTTCGATCAGCTGACATGGATCACTTCCTGAACCTTTTTCATCAGTGCAACCCGATTGATCGGTTTCTCGATGAAACCGTCCGGCGGCGGAACCGTTTGACGTCCGGAGATGAACTTCTCGACATCCACATTCGGGTGTGCCGGTTCGCCAAACCCCGTCACCATGATCACCGGGATCTTTTCGTATTCCGGCTCCTTCTTGAGTTCCCAGAAGAGTTTGATCCCCGTCTTCTTGGGCATGATGATGTCGAGTGTGATCAGATCGGGGATGTGCTCTTTGATCATGCGCATGCCTTGATTCGCATCCGGGGCCTCGATGGTATCGTATCCAAAGTCCTCGAATAGCGTCGTGAGGTACGTACGCACGTCGGCTTCGTCATCGATTACGAGGATCTTCTTCTTGCGCTCGCCGGGAGCGAGCTGGATCGGCTGAATGCCCGCCGCGGCGAAATCATCGTCGACCTCGGTCTGCGCTGCCTTCGGCATAACCAGCGCGTCCGCGAGCAACTCGCCAACCGTTGCGGTCTTCATGCCGAGTTCGTACTTACGGATGCAGTCCGAAAGTCCGTCGATACAGTTGTGGCAGGCCGTTGCGACGATCTTCGCTCCGGTTTTGCGGAGTTGGTCGGCCTTGACCTTGGCGACCTCGAGTCGTCGTCCGGTGTACTCAGACATCGACATGGCCCCGCCTCCGCCGCTACAACACCAGTTGTCGGCGCGGTTCGGGTACATCTCCTCGAAGTCGGTAACGCAACGTTTGAGCAGAAACCGGGGTTCCTCGGTGATGCCCGAACTCCGGCCCAGATTGCAGGGGTCGTGGTAGGTGACGCGCACCTTGTTCCGTGACGGGTCCAGCGTGATTCGTCCATCTTTGACGTAGTTGGTCATGGTCACCAAGAAACTCTCGATGGGGAACTCGAGGTCCATCTTCGCCCAGTTGGGCGCTTCCCAGCGAGTGGCGCGGTATCCGTGACCGCATTCCGAGGCGATGACCTTCTTCACTCCCAGTTCCTTGGCTTTATCGAAGAGCCGTTTGCCCATCTGTGCGCCGAGCTGGTCGTCACCGGTAAACAGCCCAAAATTCGTGTTGTCCCAGCCGTCCGACGGCATCGTCCAGCTCTCTCCGGCGGCGTACATGACTTTCGCGGCCGCCAGCAGCGTGAGGGGGGCGTATTTTACCTCGCGCGGATTGACGACGTACATCACATCCACGCCCTTCTTGTCGATGTGTATTTCGGCCTTCGGATCGCCCACATCGCTCGCGTGCTCTTCGCTCAGCCATTCGATGGTTTCGATATACTCTTCGTGGGTGACCGCCATTTGGTTGCCCGTCTCATACTGATCTTTACGGACTTGGATGACCCCTTCGGGCATCTTGTCGATATCGCACAACAAGGCGCGTGCGGAGCGCATCATGAGCGCGGTATCCACCCCCATCGGGCAGTTGACCGTGCACCGTCGACACATCGTGCAGCTTCCGAAGACGACATCCATGAGCTCGTCCAGATCTTCTTCGGTCGTGGGGCTCTTGGCGCCCGTCCACCACGGGGCGATCTTGCTGAGCCAGTCGTGGCGGTCTTTGTAGATCTTCCGTATCTTGTCTGTCTTGTAGGTCGGTGACATTTTCGGGTCATCCGTCGCGACGTAGTAATGACAAGATTCTATGCACATTCCACAATGAACGCACAGGCTCGCGGAAAGCGCGAAGTTGCGATTGACTTTCGTGTCGAATTTATCAAGAACTTTTTGGACATTTTCTGTGACTTGCATGGGGGGACTCCAATTCTCCAGGTAAGGCCTTCACTTAGAAACTCGACGGGCTGAGGCTTTCGGGGTGTTTCGGGTAAACGCCACGTTTTCCGAAGTGTTTCCCGAGGTAGTAGCGGTTGAACGGCCAGAGCAGATAATGGCTGATATTGCTGAAGGGCACGTAGACCAGGAAGAGCGTCGTTAGGCCGAAGAAGAGCACTTCCGTCCAATTGTGCGAGCCGCTGTTGGGGATGGCTATGAAAGCCGAAACCAAGTAGATGTTGAGAAGAGAGATAGAGAAGTAGTCGTCCGGCGAACTGAATGCGCGCATCACCGGAGAGGTGAGACGGCGCACGAGCCGTGAAACGCCTGATAGAAACGCAAGCGCAATCAGTATCTGCGACAGCTTCAAGACGGGCCCGATCAGCATGATCTCGGGGAAATAAGGAATGATGAGCGTCGCGGTGATTGCGATGGCCACGCCGATGTGGAAGATCGCAAACTCAACGTACTTGATGGGGTGGTTTCTGTAACTCTCCATTTGCCAAGGCATGGCGATGGTGGCGAAAGAGTATCGCATGCCAGCGTCGGGGTCGCCGTGATTCGGCGTTCGATCGACAATGGCTTTCTTTTTCAGTAGCTGCCGGACTTTGAGTACGTACATCAAGGTCATGAATGACAAGGCGGCAATTTGAACCTCATCTTTGAGGAACTCGACAAAAGCTTCGTAGGTCATCTCCTGGGCTCCGATTCGTTTTTTTTTTTTGAATTTTGGCGATCCGACCGAACTTGCAGGCCGTCTTCGCCTCTGTGAACACAGGTGACCTCAAGCGGGCCGAGTTGGCAATCGAAAAGAAATGGGAATCCTGGTACTTCCTGGCGAAAAACCCGAAATTTGAGAGAAATCACGGCAGTTGAACGAGATTGTTCGGCTCGATGCGCACGGTACGCAAGGAGAAGATGGGGAATCCTAGGACA
>CAYTDF010000311.1:0-6266 GCA_964436365.1 uncultured bacterium
CCCGCTCAACCATGAAAAACTCTTACGTCTATTGAAACGATCAGCGGCCCAACCTGACGGCCGCTCAAGAATACGGAGAAACGAAACGATGACCGAACCCAACACAAGCGTACGCACCCTCTGGTGGGAAAACGACGCGGTCAAGATGATCGCCCAGACTCTCTTACCGGTCGAGTATCGAATCATCGACGTCACCACGCCCGAAGAAATGTGGGACGCCATCAAGATCCTCGATGTCCGGGGCGCACCTGCCATCGGCGTCTCAGCCGCCTACGGCGTCTGTCTGGGCTTAGTCGGCAAGAAGTTCGCGGACACCGAAGCGGTCCTGCAAACCGTGCATAAGACCGCGGACTACTTGGCCACCTCACGGCCCACGGCGGTCAATCTCTTCTGGGCGCTCACACGTATGAAACGGGTCGCCGAAGCCAACAAGGCGTTGTCGGCCGACGCTCTACGGCAGCGGCTCATCGAGGAAGCCGAGATCATCCGCGAAGAAGACGACGTCACCTGCCGCGCCATTGGCAAGAACGGCGCGCCGTTGCTGAAGAAGGGTGATGGCGTGCTCACCCACTGCAACGCGGGCGGTCTGGCCACCGCCTCCTACGGCACCGCGCTGGCCCCGATGTTCACCGCGCACGAACAAGGACTGGAGTTCCGCGTCTATGCCGACGAGACCCGGCCGCTCAACCAAGGTGCGCGGCTCACTTCGTGGGAATGCAAACAGCGTGGGATTCCGGTCACGTTGATTTGCGACAGCATGGCCGCGCAGGTAATGCGCGAGGGAAAGATCCAGTTGGTCATCGTCGGCGCGGACCGCATCGCCGCCAACGGAGACGCCGCCAACAAGATCGGCACCTACAGCGTCTCGGTCAACGCCAAGGCTCACGGGATACCGTTCTACGTTGCCGCGCCGCTTTCTACCATCGACCCCGACACCCCCTCGGGCGAGGGCATCCCCATCGAGCAACGCGACCCGCAAGAGATCGCCCACGGTTTCGGCTCGCAGACCGCCCCCGACGGCATCGACATTTACAATCCGGCGTTCGATGTCACTCCGGCGGATACGATTGCTGGGATTATTACCGAGGTCGGCATTCTGCGTCCACCCTACGTGCAATCCATCGCCAAGGCTCTCGGCAAAGCTTAAACGCCGAGCCCAACTACGCGCACGAGATACTCAGATAGGCATTCCCACCTCAGCGCGCACGCAGTGCCCGCGAGGGCTGGGATTCAAGGGTATTTCTTCCCGCCACCATCTCTTGGAAGCGAAATTATCTCTATTCATCAAACAGGATACGCACTTCGGCGGGATCGAAATGTTGCGGAAGGTCCAGCGGATTGCACGGTTCGATCTCACCCCCGCCGGTCCAGCGAAACGCTCGCTTCGTGGGGAGATCGGTTTCCGCCACACCCCAGGTCCGGTTTTCCATATCGGTGTTGATGATCGTCCACACGCGGCCTCGCCGATTCTCCAGGGGTTTGGAGACGAGTCGAAGCGGACCGCGAAGCATGCTGGTGGTTTCGATAGGCCCGTCCACATGCAATCCTGGCTCGGATCGCCGGAACCGGTTGACGTGAGCGATAAACGATGAGATATCGTAGCGCGGTTCTTCCCAGTCAGCGGGGCTACACGTACACGGGTCGGGAGAACGGTTAAACCCGTATTCAAATCCCAATCCCGTGGCGATATTCGCGCCCATGGCCGCTGAAATCAGATAGCGTTGCTGGGCCACCTCTTTTACCGAACCGCACCCCGCAGCCACACGTGGCGTATCGGATAGTTCGACCGGGCACAACGTCTTCGCGTATTCGCTCAGGATGCGTTGCTGCCGTCCGTACCACTCATCGACAAGGTTCCACCAGTGAAAACTGTTGAAAACCAGGTTGAAACCCACACCGGCTATACTCCCTTGGTTCTCTTCGGAGATACCGAACATCTCCGCCAAAAAAATCGCCTTGGGGTGATCGCTACGTGCGGCGTCGATCAACTGGCTCCACCAACGCCCCTCGACCTGGTGTGCATTCCGGGCTCGGAAACCGTCCACACCGAGCGCCAGGAACTTCTTGATCCGCTCTGCGTGAAACCCTGCGATTTCCTCGCCGTGGTTTGCGTAGTCGAAAGCGACCGCACCCTCCGGCGTCGACTCCGCGTTCTCGCCAAACCATTCGGGGTGCTCATCGATCAGGGGTGAATCCGACGCCATCTGGTGAATTGCGGTATCGAGGATGACATCCAAATCCAGCGCACGGGCCCGGTCGACGGTTTCACGAAACAGACGTTCCGCCTCGCCCGCGCCCACGTCGCCAAAGAAGAGCGGATGGTAGACATCGTACGAGTACGCAGTATAGGCGCGGATTGAACACCCGGGCGAATACAGAGGAGAGAACTTGACCGCGGAAAACCCCATCGCCTCGATCCGCTCGAGATGGGCGTTCCATCGGGAGACATGACCGACGAGTGGAGCGATAAAGTCGTACAGAATCATGTTTCACTCCGCGAGAGCGTTTCCGGCGGCGCGCAATAAGCACCAGCACAGAGAATCGCTCCGCCCTACGGTGGTCGAAAATGGCTAGCGAGAGGGGCCCATGAGGGTCAAAACCGGCGCAGCAATGTTCCGCGCCCTTCCTCAACCACACCAGCGCCGCCTCACCCACAAGACGGCCACCCAACACCGTATCTCTCCATTTTAGGGGAGCAGCCCCGATTCCGGTACGGTCACTTCGTTCCGCCGCTCGTCGCGGCTCCGCTCCAGGGCGTATTCGATCAACCGGTCCAGCAGTGGTCCGAACGGGACACCTGAGGCCTCCCAAAGCATCGAAAACATCGAGCGGGACGTAAAACCGGGGATCGTGTTGATCTCATTGAGGTAAAGGGCGCCCGTCTCGCGGTGGAGAAACATATCCACACGCGCAAAACCGGAGCAGCGCAGCGCGCGATAGGCCTCCAGCGCCAACGCGCGGGCCTGTTCGGCGGTGGCGTCGTCGATCTCGGCGGGAATCGTGATCCGGGTATCCTCTGCCAAATACTTGGCGTGATAGTCATAGAATTCGGCGGTGGCGGTCACCTCACCCAAGACCGACGCCTCAGGAAAACCGTTCCCGATCACCCCGCACTCGATCTCGCGCACGGGAAGCGCCTCTTCGATGACCACAGTGGAGTCATAGCGGCACGCCATATCCATTGCCCCGTTCAGGCTCTCTCCGTCTTTGGCTTTCGAGATGCCCACACTAGAGCCGGTCCGCGCCGGTTTGACGAAGCAGGGATAGCCGATCTCTTCCTCGATCCGTGTGCGTTCCGCACCGGGGGTGCTTTCCCAGTCGAGACGTCTGACATCGATATGCGCCGCTCCCGACACACCATGGGCTCGCAAGACATCCCGCATCAGCGATTTGTCCATACCCAGTGCCGAGCCGGACACACCCGCCCCCACATACGGGATCCCGCACAGTTCGAGGAAACCCTGCAGACTGCCGTCCTCACCGTATGTGCCATGGATCAGCGGAAATACGACATCCAACTCCTTGGATTCGCCGGACGACGCGTCGTTGGCCTCCGTGCATCCCGGAAGCGGGAGCCGAGCCGGTTCCGCACCGGACGCGGTGCCTTGGGACAGCGATTCGTCTTCCTGACCCAGGGTGGGAAGTCCCTGCCCTGGAGGCAAACTCCGCCAGACGCCGGTCTCCGAAACCGAAATCGGGTAGACGTCGTACTTTTCTGGATTGAGGTGATTGTAGACCGCTTTCGCCGAAAGGTTCGAGACTTCACGCTCGGCCGAACGGCCCCCGTAAACCAGACCCACGCGTATGCGAGACATGGTGCCTATCCTCCTGATGTTGAGTCAATGCTGTTTTCCGGCCCGTCTCTGTCCGCCGACAGGGTCAGGTGAGTTATATCATGAGTCTAACCGGGAGATCGGCCAGACGCGAGCGTCCAATCTGTAACCGTCCCCTCAGCCGATACAACGAATCCGTATACGACACGGTACCGGTAGCGACACCACCCACTACCCGCCATACGCGCCACTCACGGGGATATCCCCACCGAAATAGGCGATGTTGGGCGGGAGATAGCAAGCCCCGCTCTGTTCGAAATCCGGTCCCATGCTCAGAATGCAGTAGCCCTTCCGTGGACTCGCCTTGTCAGTTAAGCCGGTAGAAGGGGCACTCCAGAAGAGCGTTCGGTCTCACGTGCTGGCTGTTACGGGAAGGCTGACACGGCAAGCTTCGGCTTGGAAAGTGTCGCCTGGACAACTACCTTGCGCGTGCGCCGCGTTACGAGTCCACAGCGGCCGCACGTTGGTTAGGGACGCGCGAGCCGGAGCGGCACGCCCAAAAGGAGAGCGGTATGAACGGTTTGATCGTGGCGAGGATGCGCGGGTGGATTCTCGCGGCGGCGATGGTAACGCTTGGTTCCCATGCCTACACGGCCGAGGCGCTCGAGAAACAGATCGACGCGGAGGCGGAGGAGATTCTTCGTCAGTTTTCCGACGAATTTGCCGAATACAAGAGTTTCGACGTGGATATCGAATTGACTCAAGTGACGACCGTGCAGGGGCAATCGCATCGGCTCACAACCATCCAGAGCGTCGCCGCTCAGCGCCCCGAACGTTACGCCGTACGCCTTAAGGACGGTGAGTTCGCCTCCACGCTGGTCTCCGATGGAGAGACGGTTTCGTTGGCCTTCAAGGAGGCCAGAAAAGTCCAGTACAGCACCCGTCCCGTATCGGCCACCCCCACAGAACACATAAGCAACCTGGAATACAACGCGTTCCGTTCTGTCACCGGTGGGACCCTGCTCGTCGAAGCCCTTCTCAGTCAAGACCCGCACAATACGTTTGTATCGGGTCTCAAGCGGCTGGAGTACGGCGGGAAAGAGACGATCGGCGGAGTGGAATGCCACCGTCTCAAAGCCGTCGAAGCCAACGAAGCGGAGAGCGCATGGGAGCTCTGGTTCAACGCGGGCGAATCCCCACTGCCGCAAATGTTGAAACTCGACACGTCGAACACCGTTAAACAGCTCCAAGAGAGACTCCCTCCGGGCACGGAAATGCGCATGGTGATCAGCGTAGACTTTGTGGACTGGAAGTTCGACACGGAGATTCCCGAGGAACGCTTCCGTTACACGCCGCTCCCCAATGCAAAGAAGATCGGCGAGCCGGGCTCGAATGATGCATCGTCTCCCACGCAAGGAGACGCACGTCTCGGTCAGGCGCTGCCGCCAATGCAACTGGACGTACTGGATGGAGCGAGCATCGACCTGGCCTCACATATTGGCCAAGAGGTCGTCGTCCTCGACTTGTGGGCCACCTGGTGCGCGCCATGCCGTGGGCTCATGCCTATCGTCAGTCGAATCGCCCAAGATTACAGAGAGAAGGACGTCGCCGTCTACGCGGTCAACATAGGCGAGACCGCACCGGTAGCGAGAGGTTTCATCAAGAGTGAAAGACTCGAGCTGAACGTCCTCCTGGATACCGAGAACCAACTCAGAAAAGCTCTGCGGGTCTCCAGCATCCCGCAGACCTTCGTCATCGGGTTGGACGGCACCATTCAAGCCGTGCATGTAGGCCTTACGCAGGGATACGATCGGAAACTCCGAGAAGAGCTCGATACGCTCCTATCGGGAACGTCTCTTGTAGAACCGGCTGGGGGGACGGAAAACCGGTAACGAGGGTGCCGACCAAGGTAAGGTGTGCGTCTCACCACCGCCAAATCCGCCTTGCATTTCAGTACATCGGGGTGTATGCCTGGAGTACGAATTGGGCATAAGAAACGGCTTAGGAGCACAGGCGATGAAGAGACGAGATTTCCTACGCACAGCGGCACAAGGCCTCGCGGTCACAACGGTGGGCACTGCGGCGAGCACAAGCGCGGCCGAGGCGGGCAAGAAGGAAAAGCAACCCAACATCCTGTTCGCGATGGCCGACGATTGGTCGTGGGTGCATACGGGCGCGTACGGCGACAAGGTCGTCAAAACACCGGCGTTCGACCGCGTGGCGCGAGAGGGTTGTCTCTTCAAGAATGCCTTCTGCGCCGCACCGCAGTGTTCTCCCAACCGGGCCGCGATTCTCACCGGGCGAAATATATGGCAGCTACGTGAAGCCGGGACCCACGCCAGCCTGTTCCCGAATACGTTTACCGTCTATCCCGACAGCCTCGAACAGGCGGGCTATCGGGTCGGCTACACCGGGAAACCTTGGTCGCCCGGAAGTTGGGAAGAGGGGGGACGCTCCCGAAATCCCGCCGGACCGGAGTTCAATCGACGCAAG
>CAYTDF010000312.1:0-563 GCA_964436365.1 uncultured bacterium
GCCAGGAATCCTCTACATCGCGGGCTATGGGCGCAGCGGGTCAACCCTTTTGGGGCGGACCCTGTCGATGCATCCCAGTTTTTGTGGGCGGGGAGAGGTCGCGAACCTGCTGGTGTACTACCGGGACCCGGAGTATCGGTGTGCATGTGGCGAGCCTCTCCGTGAATGCCCGGTGTGGGCCCCAGTCGTGGCCGTATGTGATCGTTGGGACGAACCCGACCTCTTGAATGGGCAGACGGCGGCGGAGAGTAGGGGGTGGCGTTCCAGGGGCGGCAGTCCAGAGGCAGCTCGCTATGAAAAGTTCCTTGCGGAGGTCATGGAGGCCATGTCACCGCTCGGAGGAGGCGAGTGGATCATTGACTCATCAAAGACCACCGTAAATGTGGCGAAGCGACCGCGGGTGCTTCGAGATCTCGGGTACCGGGTGGAGGTTTTGCACCTGGTTCGGGACCCACGGGCCTGTACGGCTTCCATGCTGAGGGGTTGCAACCTGCGGTTGGAGGCTGGCGAGGACCCTAGACTTCGACTCGCCACAACGAGGTCCACCGTGTCCTGGAACTCGG
>CAYTDF010000312.1:606-6199 GCA_964436365.1 uncultured bacterium
TAGTCCGGGCCTGGTAGTTCGATACGAGGACTTCGTTGAGAATCCGGGTGACACGTTGATCGCTGTGGGTGATTGGCTTGGGGTTTCTCTCTCCTCGATTGTTCCCCAAGTGCTGGCGGGCGAAATACCCCGAAGCCACCAGTTGGCTGGAAATAGGATGAAGCGTGCTGAGACAGTGAAGATTCAGCCAGACGATGAGTGGCGCAATCTTCTCCCTTGGCGCTCCCAATTGAGGGTGTGGGCCATGAACAGCAGGCTGGCCAAGCGATACGGCTACTCGGTCACAGCGAAAGGTAGGTCAACTCCGTAGAGAGGTCGGCGGGAGCCAAAACGCTCTTGATGTCGTAGATCACCCCGCCGGGGCGAAGGAGGCCCAGGAGCGGTTCGGGGCCGCCCCGTACCAGTTCTTTGTGGGGAACGGCCAGGACAAGCGCGTCCAGATTTTCCAGTGATTCCAGGGACTGTAGTTCCACGCCGTATACCTGCATTGCCTCCTTGGGGTCAGCCAGGGGGTCATGCACCAGGGGTGCGGCGCCATGGCTTTCAAGTTCGGCGAGAATGTCCGGTACGCGACTGTTTCGCAGGTCGGGGACGTTCTCCTTGAAGGTGATTCCCAAGACACCGATTCGGGCTGACTTCGGATCAATACCGGCCCGTCCCAGAGCCTTGATCACGCCTCGGGCCACGTGGGCGCCCATGGCATCGTTGATTCGACGTCCAGCAAGAATCACCTCTGGGTGGTAGCCAGCAATCTGGGCCCGTCGTGTCAGGTAGTAGGGGTCGACCCCAATGCAATGCCCTCCTACCAGGCCGGGGGTGAATGGCAGAAAATTCCACTTGGTGCGGGCTGCTTCCAGGACGTCCGTCGTGCGAATTCCAAGTCGATCGAAGATCAGGGCGAGTTCGTTCATCAGGGCGATGTTTAGATCGCGCTGGGTGTTTTCGATGACCTTGGCGGCCTCTGCCACCCGAATCGTAGGTGCGCGGTGCACGCCGGCGGTCACGACCTTGCCGTAGGCTTGTGCGACTCGCTCCAGGGTAGGCGCATCCTCTCCGGATACGACCTTTACGATTCGCTCCAGAGTGTGCTCCTTGTCTCCGGGGTTGATTCGATCCGGGGAGTACCCCAGGGTGAATTCCCTTCCCCGCTGCAGCCCCGAGGCTGCCTCGAGAATCGGTCCACAGATCTCTTCGGTGACTCCTGGGTAGACCGTGGACTCGAAGACCACAACGGCCCCCGGCTTCATGGCCTCCCCCACCGTACGGCTCGCTGCCTCCAGGGCCCGGAGGTCAGGCTGTTTGGCCTCGTCGATTGGCGTGGGAACGGCCACAATGAAAAAGGTACAGTCGGCCAGGTCTGCTGGATCGGAGGTGAAGGTGCAGTTCGACTGTCTCAACTCCTCGGGCGAGGCCTCCTCGGTGCGGTCGATGCCGTCTCGCAGTTCCTGGACACGTTTTGAATTGATGTCGAAGGCAACGGTCGGAAAGTGTCGCCCGAAGCCCAGGGCGACGGGCAAGCCGACGTATCCCAGGCCCACCATTGCGATGCGTTCTTCCATGCTGATCCTCCGCTGCGCTTGTAACGCGTCAGGAACGCTTCACGAGGCCTCCGGATCCTCTTGTCCCATGAACTCGGGCATGGTTGCATGGCCCTCCGCGGAGACCCCCTCGGGGCGCGCCAGCGCCTTGATCGTGAGTAGGATGATGCGCAGATCCAACAAGAGCCTCCAGTGATCTACATACCAGACGTCCAGCGCTAATTTACTGTTCCAGTCCAGGGCATTTCTCCCCTTGACCTGTGCCCAGCCAGTGATGCCCGGAAGCACTTCGTGTCGCCGACTCTGTTCGTCGCTGTACCTGGGAAGGTAGTGAACATGAAGTGGGCGAGGCCCTATGAGACTCATCTCGCCTCGGAGCACATTGACCAACTGCGGCAATTCGTCGAGGCTGGTCTTGCGAAGAAACGATCCCAGGGGTGTCAGCCGGTCCTCGTCAGGCAGCAGCTGTCCGTTCTGCCCCTTCTCGTCGGTCATGGTTCGGAACTTCAACAACTCGAATGGTTGGTCGTCCTTCCCGATGCGGGTTTGCCGAAACAGAGCCGCCCCTCCCATGGACGCCCGAATCGACGCTGCCACAACCAGCATGGTCGGCGCTGCAGCGACAAGCCCCCCCCCTGCAAGCACACAGTCAGTCGCTCGCTTTGCCCGCCTTCGCAGCCCTTGCTTTTTCACCTGCACCTACTCCACCCATCAGACCAGTTGGAAGTCCACATCTCGTTTCCGGAAGCGGTTTTTCTGAAGATAGCACCGGGAGGGGACCGCGCTGCCCTCTCGCGGGCTACGTTGTGCCCCGATGGACTCCATGACCTTTGGAGGGGGCATGCCCAGAATTCTCGTTACCGGCGCCGCAGGCTTTATCGGCTACCACGTGGCGGAACGGCTGCTGCGTGAGGGCCACCAGGTCGTGGGTCTTGACATCGTTAACGACTACTACGATCCGGCCCTCAAGTGGGCCCGGGTGGAGCGGCTGAAGGCGCATGATGGCTTTGCCTTCAGCCAGTTGGACCTGGCGGATGCTTCGGGCATGAAGGCTCTCTTCTCTGAGGGCGGATTCGAAGACGTCGTACACCTCGCCGCACAGGCTGGTGTTCGCTACTCGCTCAAGCACCCAGAGGCGTACATTGACAGCAACGTGGTTGGGTTCTTGAACATCCTGGAGGGCTGTCGGTACAACAAGGTGCGTCATCTCATTTACGCCTCCTCGAGCTCCGTTTACGGTGCAAACACCGAGATGCCCTTTTCTGAGCACCGGCCCGTGGCCCACCCGGTCAGTCTTTATGCTGCCACCAAGCGATGCAACGAGTTGATGGCCCACACCTACAGCCACCTCTATGGACTGCCGACCACAGGCCTTCGGTTCTTCACGGTGTACGGGCCATGGGGCCGACCAGACATGGCCCTGTTTCTGTTCACAAAGGCGATCCTCGAGGGTCGACCCATCGACGTATTCAACCATGGCGAAATGAAGCGGGACTTCACCTACATCGATGATGTTGTGGAGGGAATTGTTCGCTTGAGAGGGAACATCGCCGCGCCCAATCCAGAGTGGATAAGCGACAATCCGGATCTGGCCAGCTCAAACGCTCCATTTCGGCTCTACAACATTGGCAAGAATGCGCCCGTGGACTTGATGGACATGATTCGCATGGTGGAGCAGTCACTTGGCTGCGACGCTGAGAAGAACATGCTGCCCATGCAGCCCGGGGATGTGCCCGCCACTTGGGCCAGCAGTGACGACCTGGTGAACGATACTGGCTACCAGCCGGACACTCCTTTGGAAGTTGGGATTGAGCGATTCGTTTCGTGGTACCGGGAGTACTATGGACAAGCTGCCTCCCGCAGCGCCCGTCCAGCGGGATGAACACGGGCACGCGCCCAGGCTGATTCAGGGGTTTGGTTGGCTCTTGGTACTGGGTCTGGCCGCCACCTCGGCAGCCTTGTGGTGGGCGCCGCCGTTTACTTTTTCCACGAATGTCGTGGAAGGACGGGTGTTGAATCCGGCGACGGTGGTGCTCCCATTTGGACCGAACGCCTCGTTTTCCATGCTGCGGGTCCATGTTTTTCCCCAGGGCAAGCCGGTCCAATTGTGGAATTCCTTTGTGCCCAAGGAAGGACTGCTTCTGGAAACGAAGATCGGGACTGTCCAGGTGGTTCCGCCTCGTTGGGAGGGTTGGAAACAAGCACCCGGCGTACGGTGGTCGAGTGATCCTTGGGGGCGAGCCTTTGAAACATTGGAGGGGCTGCCGGTTGTCTCTGAGATCCCGGGATGGAGAGAAGCGGATACCTCTCGGGGATACAGGGTCGACTGCAGGCCTCTCTCCAAGGGGGATTGGGTGGTCATAGAGGACCCCCACACCAAGAATGCCCGGTTGTGGCGTGGCACCATGGCTTCCATCCAGGCAGGACATCGCTTTTCCGCCCGAATTGCGGGTGGGATTCTCCTCCTTGTTTCAACGGGGCTTGGATGGGCAACCGTGCTATTCAGCCGCGGGACCTGGACTCAGCACGGGTGAGGCCCACCCAGTTCACGGAGTTTGTGCGTCAACATGTGTGGGTTTGCTGGCTTTCTGGACTCGACGCTTCGCACAGAAGGCAGGGCGCTCTCGGTCTGTCGGGCCATGGTCGAAACCCTGGCGCACCGGGGACCGGACGGGGAAGACGTCTGGGTGGACGTGAATCGGGGTGTGGGGCTCGGACATCGACGGCTTTCCATCATTGATTTGTCCCCCGCGGGTCGCCAGCCATTGGATCACCTACAACGGCGAGATCTACAACGCAGGGGAGATGAGTGCCGACCTGCAGAAGGAGGGACACGCGTTTCGCGGTCATTCGGACACGGAAGTCTTGCTCGAAGCCATTGACTCCTGGGGGTTGTTCCCTGCATTGGAGCGCTCGGTCGGGATGTTTGCCTTTGCACTCTGGGATGCAGAGGAGCGCGTACTGCACCTCGTGCGGGATCGCCTTGGCATCAAGCCGCTCTACTATGGATGGGCCGGCAAGGTGTTCTTGTTTGGATCAGAACTCAAGGCGCTTAGGGCACATCCGGCCTGGGAGGGCCGCATCAACCGCGGTGCCCTGTCTCTGCAGATGCGTCATTGCTACGTGCCCGCGCCCTGGTCGATCTACGAGGGCTTCTACAAACTAATGCCCGGATGTGTGCTCAGTGTTCCGCTGGGCACCGATGCGAGCGTGGACTTCTCTCCGCTCCCGGAGCCCCAATCCGAGCCCGCAAGTCTTCAACCAAACTCTTTCTGGGATGCAGGAGAGGTCTACCTGCGGGGGGCGTCCCAGCCCTTCCAGGGCTCAGAGGACGAGGCCCAGGAAGAGGTTGAAGCTGTTCTGAAGACCGCTGTGCGACAACGCATGATCTCGGATGTCCCTCTCGGAGCATTTCTCTCGGGTGGGATCGATAGTTCTGTGGTGGTGGCGCTGATGCAGACGCAATCATCTGTGCCGATTCGAACTTTTTCCATTGGGTTTGAGAAAGGCTTCTTCGATGAATCACGGTATGCCGCGGATTTGTCGGAGCGGCTTGGTACGGATCACACCCTGCTGGTTTGCACCCCGGAACAGGCCCAGAGTGTCGTACCGGAGATGCCGACTTTCTACGACGAACCGTTTTCGGACTCCTCCCAGATTCCCACGACTATCTTGAGTCGACTGACCCGGGACAGCGTCACGGTGGCCTTGTCGGGGGATGGCGGAGACGAGGTGTTTGCTGGTTACAACCGGTATGTGTTGGCACCGTACCTGTGGGGGCGGGCCTCGAAATTGCCCTACGCCCTTCGGGCAGGTCTTGCTGGGTTCATCCAGTCGGTTCCGGTGAGCGCCTGGAATAAGCTGTACGAAGGCATGGACCCATTCCTGCCAAACAAGTTTCGAGGAGGCGTTCCAGGACTGTTTGCCGAGAAACTCGGAGGCACCATTGGTGCTCGAGACCCGGACGCCATCTACCAGTTTCTCACTTCCAGTTGGAAGAAGCCGGAGGAGCTGGTCCTTGGTTCAAGGAATCTGTCCACGGCAATGAATGATCC
>CAYTDF010000313.1:0-6188 GCA_964436365.1 uncultured bacterium
GTCTAGAGCAAGAGGACGCCCTGTGGGGAGCGAAGCAACGTGGACGTTCAGTTTCTTCAGCCGTGGCCGCTACTCCTTCTACTGCTGCTGCCCTGGGTGATCTACCAAGCCCGGGGCGTTCGTGTTCTCAGCCCCTTTCGCCGTCGGCTGGCGATTGCACTCCGCTTGCTCTTGGTGACGTTGGTTGTCCTCGCTCTCTCCGAACCGCAATGGCTGCGCGAGGGACGGGGGCTGGCTGTCTTCTTCCTCATGGATCGCTCCGAGAGTGTCCCCGCCGAGCAGCGTGACTTCGCTCAAACCTATATCGCCGAGCAACTGAAGAAGAAAGAAAAAGACGACCGGGCTGGACTGATTCTCTTCGGTAAAGACGCGGTGATCGAAACCGCCGCGAAAGAGATCATCAGCGTCCACGGGTTGCGATCGGTCGTCGACGCACGTGGCACGGATGTCGCCGGATCGATTCGGTTGGCGATGGCGGCGTTCCCCAGCGATTTCTCGAAACGCATCGTGGTTCTCACCGATGGCAATCAGACGGAGGGCGACGCCGAAGCCGAGGCCAGGCGCGCCGCATCGAAGGGAATCGAGGTCTCCGTCGTTCCACTGAAATACGTGCACGAGCAAGAGATCCTCGTCCGTGAGGTCTCGCTGCCCATGCGCGTCCGCACCGATGAGCCTTTCGATGTCAAAGTGCTGGTGGAATCTCACTACACCGGACCGGCAACGCTGCGATTGTACGGTGACGGGCAGGTGTTCACCGAACAACGGGTAAATCTGCAAGATGGCTTGAACGCCTATGTCGTGGCTCAAGAGACCGATGTCGGTGGATTTCATAGTTACGACGCCGTGGTCGAAGCCGCCGCCGACAAGCGGCCCGACAATAACCGCGCCACCGGATTCGTCGTCATTCGAGGGGTCCCCCGCGTCCTGGTTCTCGATGGCGCGGGAGGAAAAGACTCCCAGTACTTCGCCTCCGCGCTCCGTGCCGAGGGGATCGGTGTGGAAGTGCGGGGTATGGGCAACGTGCCCGGAAATCTGGCTGAGTTCGAAGCCTTCGATGTGATCGCACTGATCAACTTCTCCGCCACGAACTTCTCTCACGACCAGATGCTGATGATCGAAAGCGCCGTCCGCGACTTTGGAACCGGTCTGCTGATGATCGGCGGAGAGAACAGTTTCGGCAGCGGCGGCTACCTCAACACCCCCGTCGAGCGCGCCCTGCCGGTCTCCATGGACATCAAACAGCGCAAAATCCTCCCCAGCGGCGCGCTGGTCATCATCATGCACACTGTCGAGATTGGGATCGGGAATTTCGGGGCGCAACAGATATCTCTCGCCGCGCTGGATGTCCTCAGCCCAGAAGACTACATGGGGTATCTCAAGTACGGGCAGGGCGGAGAGAGTTGGCTCTTCGATCTCGAAAAGGTCGGGGACAAGAGCAAGCAACGCAAGCTTCTCAGAAACCTCTCCTATCAAGACATGGGGGACATGCCCAGTTTCGACACCACCCTGTCCATGGCCCACAAGTCTCTCGTCGATGTGCCCGCGAATGTCAAGCACATCGTCGTCATCTCCGATGGCGACCCCCAGCAGCCCAGCCCGGCGCTCGCAACCAAGATTAAGGACGCCGGTATCACCATCAGCACCGTCTGCTCCGATCATCACAGAAGCCTCCGCAATGTCGCCATGATGAAACGGCTTGCGCAGTGGGGCGGCGGCGAAGCGTATCTCGTCACCAACAACAACGAACTGCCCCGTATCTTCGCCAAGGAAGCGACCGTCGTGAAACGCGGGATGCTTGTCGAAGAGCCTTTCATTCCCCAAGTCGTCCGCTTGCACGAGGCCCTGCTGGGGTTCTCCTCGGGATTCCCCGAACTTCTGGGGTATGTCATCGCCACACCCAAACCTGCCGGAACCATCTGCATGACCACCCACCAGGACGATCCGCTACTCGCGACGTGGCGCTATGGGGTGGGCAAGGCTGTCGCCTGGACCTCCGACGCGGCCCCGCGCTGGGGACAGCAATGGCTCGATTGGGAGGGGTACGTACGTTTCTGGACACAGATGGTCCGTTGGCTCTTGCCCGAAAATCAAAACGACAACGTTCAGGTCTCCTCCACGATCGAGGGCGACCGCGCGTATGTCGTTATCGATGCCGTCGACGATGACGGACTATTCATGAACAGTCTGACTTTCAGTGGCAAGTCGGTCGACCCCACAATCGGTGCGAAGGAGTTCGAACTTCGGCAGACCGCCCCCGGCCGTTACGAAGGCGATTTCAAAGTCGAAGATCCCGGGAGCCACATGGTCTCGCTCCAGTTCTCCGACGGTGACGAGTTCCAGGGACAGATCACGACCGGCCTGGCGGTCCCTTTCTCACCGGAGCAGACGACGACAACCCACAACGAACGGATCATTAGCAAGGTCGCCGAATTAGGCAGTGGGAGAACTCTTGGACTGGAAGACAACGTTTTCGACCACAATCTGCCTTTGTCGCAACAGCCTCAACCTCTATGGCCCTTTCTCTTGGCCGCTGCGCTGATTCTTTTCTTCCTAGATATCGCGCAACGAAGGATCGCGGTCGAGTTTCGACACCTCCGCGAGGCTTGGGCGCGTGTGGTGGCATGGATTCCCGTCCCGGGATTCCTCAGACCCGCCGCTTTGGGACCCGCTACCGACGAAATCGGAAGCCTTATGCAGGCTAAGGCCCGCGCCCTGGGACCGAACGCCCCCAGACCGGCGGGATCGCTTGCCGAACGTGCCGATGGTGAGTCTGCCAGTGGCGAAGAGGGCGACGGAGAGGAGGGCGAAGCCGATTCGAGCGAGTCGCTCTTGGAGCGTCTCGACCGGCTCGCCGCCGAGGGAGAGATCGAGGACAAACACGTGGCGCAATCGCGCTGGACGGGAAGCGACGAAACCGACGATACCGGGGAAGCCGTCGCCGAGCCGTTGGACCGAACGCCCGCCGCCGGGAAATACACCAGTTCACTGCTCGAAGCCAAGCGCAGGGCCGAAGAGCGGTATCGCCCCAGCGAGCATCAGTAACAGGACCTACGTAACCGAGAAACACCCGGACGAGTGCCGGAAGGGAGCATGGCCATGTCGAGTGACCCGAACAGACCTGATGTGCCGGTTGATGCGATTGCGGATATCGAAAGACGAACTGAGGAGTTCCGCGACCGCTTCACCGGTCTGACAGACGAAGTCGGCAAGTTTATCGTCGGCAGTGAGGATATCATACGCGGTTCGCTGACCGCCCTGTTTGCCGGGGGACACGCGCTGCTGGAAGGTATGCCGGGGCTGGGGAAGACCATGCTTGTCCGCACACTGGCGCAAGCGGTGTCGCTCAAGTTTTCGCGCATCCAGTTTACGCCCGACTTGATGCCCGCGGATATCGTCGGGACGAACGTGATCGACCAGGATGCCGAAGGCAAACGGTCGTTCCGGTTCGAATCGGGGCCGATCTTCGCCAACGTGCTTCTCGCGGATGAGATCAACCGCGCCACACCCAAGACTCAGTCCGCCATGCTCGAAGCCATGCAAGAGCATTCTGTGACCGCTGGCCAGACCACATACAAACTGGACGAGCCTTTCATCGTCTTGGCCACTCAGAACCCGCTGGAAATGGAAGGCACCTATCCCCTGCCCGAAGCGCAGGTCGACCGGTTTCTCTTCAAACTGATCGTGCCTTTCCCGGACCGGGAGGAACTGACCGAAATTCTGATTCGTACCACCGACCGGGAGGAACCCGACATCAACGCCGTTCTCGACGGGCCCAAGATCCTCGAGATGCGTTCTCTGGTGCGCGAGGTCCCCATTGCCACACACGTGCGCGATTACGCCGTCCGGCTGGTTCTCGCCACGCACCCCGGCGAAGAAGAGGCCGCGCCGATGGTCAAGCAGTTCGTGCGCTACGGGGCTAGCCCTCGTGCGGCTCAGGCCTTGATCATGGCCGCCAAAATCAACGCGCTTCTCGATGGCCGCTACAACGCCAGTTTCGGCGATGTCTCCACATGGGCCATGCCGGCCTTGCGCCATCGTGTGATCCTCAACTTCGAGGGTGAGGCCGAGGGCGTCACCACCGATTACGTTATCAAAAACCTGCTCGAGAGCGTGCCGAAAGCGCCCACCGCGGCCGTGTAAGGGAGCCAAGAGTTTCTTCCCGAAACGCATACGATGAGATGACTGCCTATGCTGCCTTTTCTTGGACGAGAACTTCTCCAACTTCTGCGAACCCGCAGACGTTTCCTGAACTTGGCTCTATTGCTTCTCGTCGGGTCCGCTGTCGCCACAATTTCGTGGGGCGTCGTCGTGGACCAACCGGGTGAGGTGGATACGGCATTCGTTGGAAGAGTTATCTTTATCGGCATGGCCTTCGTCCAGCTGTTGGTCGCGTGCGGAAGTGGGTTTTGGTCGGCGAGAACCGTGGCCGGTGAGCGCGAGCGTGGGTCGTGGGACCTGCTGGTGGCTACGCCGGTTCGACCCATCAGGATGCTGTTTGAGAAAATGGCGGGGCATGTCGTTATGGTCTTGCTGTTCATCAGCAGCCTGGTGCCGATTCTGGCTCTCTGTCTCCTGCTTGGCGGCGTCTCTCCGCAAGACGTTTTTCGCGTGTACGCGATCGTTGGAGCCTTCGTCTTCGTGGCCACTGTTTTGGGACTGGCCTGCTCGGCCTGGTGTACCCGTGAGATCGTGGCCATGCGCACCTACACGGTTCTTCTTTTTCTCTATATCGCGATTCTCCCACTCATCCTGATGGTCGCACTCGACACGTTCGGCAAGGACCCGGATACACTTGTCTGCATTAGCCCGTTGATTGCGATGATCTTCCTTTTCAACCATGAACCGCTCACAATCGGCGGTTTTGGGCGGCTTGCCGGACAACCGTGGACGATGTTCGCCATGCTTTCCTGTATCGTCGTTCTAGTTCTACTATCGATTACGTATTTACGGCTCCGCCGTTCGTGGTTCGAGCCGCTTGCTGCACGAAACAGCGCAAGAGAAGACCAAAACCAGCGTGCGGGACGCCGAAGTCCCTTCTCCGACAAGCGGAACCTGGTGATGCAGCGCGAGCTGATGGCGATGAAGCGCAGGCTTACCGGACGCTGGTGGATGCGCATGCTTCTTGTCGGCGGATTGGTCGGTCTGTTGGCCCTGATCTTTCAAGAACCGTTCACACGATGGTACCGGGAGAGCTGGGTTATTCTCGTCTATACAATTTTCTTCGTGGGCTCGCTGTATGCGACGACCGCCACCGCCGGAGCGATCGCCGGTGAACGCCGCCGTGAGACCTGGAGCGTGCTTTCCACGACGCTCCTCCAGCCTCACACCATCCTGATCGGGAAGTTCTTGGCAGCGGTCCGGCGCTCGGGCGGAATCATCCTCCTCTTTTCGTGTGCGCTCGTGGCGGTCGCGATTCTGATGTCGCAACGCACATTCGCGGGGATCGCCGGTCTCTCCGCGGGTTCCATGCAGTCACAGAGTCTCTGGGCCGTGCGGCCTTCGTTGGCCGCCTTTTCGATCCTGATGCTCGGCTCGTGGGGGATGCAGATGGCGGCGGGACTTTTCTTTTCCGTCACCTCCCGGACATCGGTTGTCGCGCAAGTCAAGACATTCGCTTTTGCCTGTGCCCACGCGCTCGCGGGGATTCTGATTATCGCGATCGTGGCTCTTCTCGCCCAGTTCGTTTTTCCGTCGATCCAAAATCTCGGACCGGACCGCTATCTGCTCAGGGGGCTTATCTCACTCTCTCCCCTCACCCTGATGATCGACGATGGCGGCAACGGCCTCTATTCGCCCTGGGGCGGATGGGCGATGTTTCTGCACGGTCTGACGCTGATGACCTGCGTCTTCTTTTTGTTACGCTTCTCGGCATTCCAGCTGCAACGACGGTTGGCCGAGGACCCGGGACTCACCGAAGTCCCCAGCCGCAAGAGACGCCCGAGAGGAGGGAAGGCCTAGCCATGTTTCCTTTCCTCAGCCGCGAACTCTTGGTCTCCCTCCGCGAACGGCGGCGGTTCCTCATGTTGGGGCTGTTGGTCTCCCTGGCCGGAATCGTAACCGTCACCATCTGGGGCACGATCCAGATGCAACGAATGGAAATCTCCAACTATGAAATCAGCCGAGCCATCTTTATCCCGGATTTCCCAGATAGCTTTTCGTATCCGTATGTGGTAAGATTCCGTTTGGCC
>CAYTDF010000314.1:0-469 GCA_964436365.1 uncultured bacterium
CGGGTGGCACCGGCTTCCCAGCCGGTGTAAGATATAGTTTCCTTCCATTTTGGGTACGACAGGCCAGTTGCTTTCAAGAAGGAAACACAGTGCCTGCCGCTGGCTTCGAAGAAACCAGACAGTATCGAAGGGCACGGGATACCGCGAGAGGATTGTTGACTCGCTAACCGGACCCTGGAGGCACAGACGATGAAAATCACAAAAATGGAAATGAAGAACTTCCGGGGATTCGAAGAGAAGTCTCTTGAATTCTCCGAGAACTTCAACGTCCTGATCGGCGGCAACGGCACCGGTAAGACCTCCATCCTCGACGCCCTCGCCATCGGCTTTGACCGATTTCTCGTGGAGGCTTTGCACCACTCCCGAAGGAAGATTCTCGAAGACGATGTGCACCGCAAGAAACTCTCCGAGAGTCCCGATCTTCCTCCCGAACCTCAGTTCCCTTCGGAACTGCTTTTCTGCGGAATTC
>CAYTDF010000314.1:479-6183 GCA_964436365.1 uncultured bacterium
CCCACACTCGGTGTCCACAGCGGTGTTGAAGTGGCGTGGTCTGACGGCGATGAGCAAGAGGACACACCGACAGAGCTGAGTATGCCATGGAGCATCGGATATGCAGTGCACCTGCAGATGATGATTCAATCCGGTGAAGAGGGCGCCCTCCCCTGCTTCACCTATTACGGTGCGTGGCGTTCGATTCGTGAGGCCGACAATGGAGCGGACGAGGGCAACGGCAAACCTTCTCGTACCGACGGCTATCGGCAGTGCCTGGATCCCGCCATCGATGAAGACTCACTCGTGGCCTGGATCAAGAACATGGAGTTCCGCGCGCTCAAGACACGGGAAAAGAACCCCGCGCTCGAAGCCGTGCGCAACGCCATGGCCAAGTGCGTCAAGAACTGCCAGAAGGTAGAGATGGACCGCGATGGCGAAGAGCTCTGCGTCACGTTGAAGGATGGCTGCGAACTCCCGTTCCGCATGTTGAGTGATGGCTACCGCAACGTCCTGAGCATGGTCGGCGACATCGCCCGCCGCACCGCGATTCTCAATCCGCACCTGCGTGAGAACGCGCCTATCGAAACCCCTGGCGTCGTCCTGATCGACGAGATCGACCTGCACCTGCATCCCCAGTGGCAACGCGAGATCGTCGATGGCCTGTGCAACGCTTTCCCCAACATGCAGTTCATCGTCACTACCCATTCCCCCTTCATCATCCAATCGCTCAAGCCTGGCGAACTGATCGATCTGGACGAGAACGACGGTCTGGGAGGCGCGGAAAACAGCATCGAAGACATCGCCGAGAAGTACATGGGCGTCGACCTCCCGCAACGCAGCCAACGGTATCGAGAGATGATGGAGGCCGCGAAAAAGTATTATACCGTTCTGAAGCGAGCCAAGGATGCTGCCGAAGACGTTGACAGCGCGGAAGTGAAGAACCTGAAAGCCGAACTCGACAAACTCAGCGCACCGTTCAGCGACAATCCCGCGTACATGGCGTTCCTTGAAATGAAGCGGGAGGCGGCCGGTCTCGGACAGGGAGGGGAGTGAACCCATGAGACCTGTGATCCGGGGAGTCCGTCCCATTGATGATAACGGGGATACCAAGACGTATAGCGAGTACGGGAAAGCCCGTGGAGACCTGATCGAACGGCTCGGTCAGTACTGTTCCTACTGTGGAACCCGCTTGAATACTTCGTTGGCCGTCGAACACGTGCGGCCAAAGGCACTGCACCCTAACTTGCGGCTGGAATGGACCAACTTCCTGCTCGCCTGCACCAACTGCAACTCCACCAAGGGCAGCGAAGACGTCCAGATGGTGGACTACTTCTGGCCCGATATCGATAACACCTTTCTCGCCTTCGAATACAGCCTCGGAGGCTATATCACCGTCGCCCCGGCTCTTGCCGCCAGCCAAACCACACGCGCGCAAGCGACCATCGAACTCACCGGATTGGACAAGACTCCGGAGAACGATCCCGCGGCCAGCGACCGGCGTTGGTTTAACCGTAGTGAAACCTGGGACATTGCCGTGGAATCGCTGGAAGACCTGAGGTTGGAGGACACGCAGGGTATACGCAGGCAGATCGTCAGGACCGCGAAAGCCCATGGCTTCTGGTCCGTCTGGATGACCGTCTTTCGCGATGACACCGACATGCGCCAGCGTTTCATCGACGCGTTCCCGGGAACCTGCACCGGCTGTTTCGATGCCAACTGCAATCCCGTCGAGCGAAATCCCGCCGGTCTCTAACCCCGCTCCCCGCAAATGTCCCCAGATTAGGCGATCTGTCCCGATAAGGGGCGATGTGGGGCTATTTTTCGAGACACGGCTTTGATTTCCCCGGTAGTCATCTACTACTTGTATAACAGATACTTGGCCCGGACTTTGAGAAAACGTTTTCGAGCCGGTTCGGTCTCTTTCATGATCTCCCGCCAGGTGAGACCGTCCTCGATATTCGACCGTAGACGCTGATTTCCCCACAGCCGGTCGAGGTGACTTCGCCGGAATTCGAACTTTTCCGGGTTCTGATTGCGGGCCGAGACCAAAATTGCCACCCCCGTAGCCACCGGTTGCAGGATATCGCGGTTTGTAACCAGGATTCGGACGCCGTTGCAACGTTGGTCCTGATGTTTCGGCCGCGTCGATTTCCCCGGAATCGAGACCGGTGTGAACGCGGTCGACTCGAACCGGACCCCGGGCAGTCCCTCCGCGTTGAGACTGTCTGCCCAGGCGTTTCCGTCGAGCCAAGGCGCTCCCACCAACAAGAACGGGCTCGGCGTGCCGCGTCCCTCCGAGAGGTTCGTTCCCTCCAGGAAACACGTCCCGGGGTAGATCATAGCCTCGGCGAGTGTGGGGATGTTCGGCGATGGCGGAATCCACGGCAGCCCCGTTTCGTCGTACATGCAACCGCGTTGCCAGCCTTTACAGGGCACCACGGTCAGTTTCGCATCGATCCGGTGCCCCAGAAAACCTTCCCCGTTGAACATCCTCGCCAGCTCGCCCACCGTCATTCCGTGACGCGCACACAGTGGCGCGACCCCCACGAACGACGCGAAAGCAGGGCTGGTGACATCCCCCTCGACTCCAATGCCGCCGATGGGATTGGGCCGGTCGAGCACCAGCACTGGGATGCCTTCGCGCGCGCACGATTCCATCACCAAAAACAGTGTGGAAATATACGTATAAAACTTCGCCCCGATGTCCTGAATATCGAATACGATCAAATCGATACCTTGTAACATCGAGCCTGTCGGCTGCAGGTGTTCTCCGTACAAACTAAAGACTTTTGCCCCTGTTCTTCCATCGACACTGCCCGCGATTTTCGCGCCCGCTGGTTCGTCTCCACGAATCCCATGCTCGGGACCGAAGAGCGCTACGACCTTTGTTCTTGCGGCGATCCGGTCGATGATGTGCCGCCCCTCGGCGTCGCACGCCGTGTGGTTGGTGACGATACCGATACGTTTGTCTTCGATGAGTTCGATCCGTTCGTCCAGCAAGACCTCGAGTCCCGACTGCACTCGCGGAGATGGCTCATCGCTTGTGGATGCCAGGATAGACGTTGATGAACCTACGAATACGCATAGCGCGAGTGATACGGCCGTGGCACGGAAAAGGTTGAGGGGTGAGGGGGAGTTTCTCATGTGCTTTGGATCTGAGCCATGCAGGCTTGATAGACGGATTCGATAGAGAGTTCGGCCATGCAATTCGTGTTGTATGGCGCTCCGCATTCGTGTTTCCAGCACTCCAGGCAGTCGAGCGTCTCGTTGCGCACCGTGCGGTGGTTCGATCCGTACGGTCCATTCCGTGCGCTTTCCGAAGGGCCGTAGATGCCCACGGTCGGTGTGCCGACAGCCGCCGCGAGATGCAGCGGTCCGGTGTCGCCCGCAACGACGAGCGAGGCGTGGCGGATCAGTTCCGTCATTTCATGGACCGTCGTCGGTGGCACGAGAATCACCCGTTCCGAGAGCGAGCCGACCCGGATTTCGTCGGCCAGTTCTTCTTCCCCGGGGCCCCACAGAACCAGCACGTCGCAACCCTGTTCCGCGAGCAACGAGGCGAGCCGGGCATAGAGTGCGGTCGGCCAGCGTTTTGTCGGCCAGCCCGCGCCCGGCGAGAGCATCACCAACGGGCCGTGCCGCTCCAGGGTCTGCAACCAGGCCACAACCCGCGCGCGGACATCCGGATACACGGGAAGCTCACACGCCGGGACCGGTCTCATCGCACAACTTAGGAATGAACCGACCAGGCTGAGATGCCGTTCCACAATATGTGCGTCGATTTGTTTCGGAGTAACTTTATGGTTGTAGGCCAGCCAGGAGAGTTCCCGCGCCGCTCGGCCCCCGTACCCGATGCGATAGCGGGCCCCGGAGAGCGCCACCCAGATCGAACTCTTGAAGAGTCCCTGCAGATCGAACGCCACATCGAATCGCCGTGTGCGGAGTTGCCTGACGAGGGCTTGATACGCTCTACGTTTAGACTGAAGGTCTGGGGCTTTGGACGCTCGCCGCCGGGGCACAACGATACGCTCATCCAGACCCTCCAACCCATCCAGAACCGTGGCGAAACGATCCTCGACAAGCCAAGCCAAATGGGCGTGGGGGAGTTTCTCTCGAAGCAGGTGAAACGCCGGTAGGGCGTGGACGATGTCGCCCAAAGCTGAAAGCCGGACCAGAAGCACGCGGTGCAGAGAGGACCACTTCACGCTATCGGCTCCCAAAACGGTCTTGGGTTTCTCGGATAAGGTCTTTCGTGGCGTGGTTCTTGGCGTCGCCGGTAATCGCCACGCGCCCGCCATAGGCGAGGACCGTCTCTCGTTCGGGGACGCTGGCTTCGTTGTAGTCGGTGCCTTTGGCGTGGATGTCCGGCCGAAGCGAATCGAGGACTCGGTCGGCGGTTTTTCCCGGGAAGACGACCACCCAATCCACTTCGCGCATTCCCGCGATCAGACGGGCGCGCTCATCCTGAGATTGCAGGGGACGGCCTTCTCCTTTGAGGGCGTGGACTGCGTCGTCGTCGTTCAGACCGACCATCAGCTTATCGCCCAGCGTTGCGGCGTCGGCGATGCTCCGGCTGTGCCCCACGTGCAGCACGTCGAAGCAGCCGTTGGTGAAAACGACCGTCTGGCCCCGCTCTTGAGCCTCACGAATCAGCGCTTTCGCCCGTTCAAGAGGCACGATTTTGGCTGCCGCGCCGTGACTCTCCCCCATTGAAACCTCCCCTTCAGCGTGTTTTATCATGCGATTTCCTCAAGTTCGCTCGCTTGAACGTCGATGATTCAATTAACAGCACCCTCACCACCCCACGAAAGGGGGATTGAGGAAATGTTTGATGCCCGTCTAGAAACATTGGCTCAGTTGCCTTCCTCGCCCAGTCTCGCTTTGGGCGACACGAGCAAATATGAAGGCAGCGATACGCCTAACCTGCCTTACTATCGGCGCCAGCGCAAGCGGTCGGAGGAAAAGAAGAAACAGAGTGAACCTCCGAAGGATCCTTCGCATACCGTCGATTTTGTGGCCTGAATTGTAGGGACTGTAGCACCGTTCAGCGTGAGCGGCAGAAACTCTCTCGATCGCAAAAAGAACTGTGAAGATACGTTTGCGATGGGCGATCCAGAAGTCGTCCCCCCAATGTTGTCTCTCGTCCGTGCGGTTTGTCGCGCCCGGCCCATGCAGGCGCTTCGCGCACAGCCACGAAAACTGACTCAGAGAAGCGCTCAAGCCTTACCCGCCGTTGCACTTGTGGCCTTTCGCCGCACCCCTTAGCCTTCCCAAACGCGATACCTATTCCGTTTCCTCGGGTGATGAATATGTCTCAAACTGTACGTGTACAGATCCTTGGCGCGACCGGTTATGCCGGTGGCGATTTGTTGCGGACGTTGCTGCGGCATCCGAATGTCGAGATCGTCTCTCTGGTTGCCGCCGATGTGGATCGGCCCACATCCGTGCCGGAGATATGGCCAGCGTACTTGGGCCTGTGCGACATGGAGATTGTTCCCGCAGGCGGAGATATCCCCGAGGGGATCGACCTCACCTACATGGCCACGCCAAACGCCGTGGCCATGCAACTCGCTCCGGCGTACCTGGAACGCGGCATTCGGGTTGTGGATTTCGCCGGAGATTTCCGGTTTCGGGACGCGTCGGTTTGGGAGACTTGGTACGGTGGCGAGCACACCCAAAAAGAGCTGCTCGAGACAGCGGTCTACGGTCTCCCCGAGCTCTA
>CAYTDF010000315.1:0-6181 GCA_964436365.1 uncultured bacterium
CCGACCGTGCGTCGGTACATCGTCGTCGTTGCGGACCAACCGGGTCAGGCCCTCGAACTTCTACGACAACTCGATGTCGCTTCGACGCCGGAAGAGACCTTCAGGGTCACTCTTTTCGCCGCCCGTGGTGCAGGGCCGGATGAGCGCAAGCTCCTTCGGGCCAATGGCTGGACCTGCCGCCAAGGCACGCACGCAGACGCGGTCGCAGACCTGAAGATGGCGGCGGGCGACAAGAAGCTGCTGCTCAAGGTGTCCGCCGACCTCGACGAAGTGCTTGGTCGTGTCGTGCCCAAGCCTGCTCCTGCACCGAAGGCTCCTGTAGAGGCTGCACCTGCGGAGCTGCCCAAGCCCACCAAGAAGCGCGAACGGTCTCCACGAGCGATCCGCCGCGCCCGGCAAGCGAAGGCCAAGGCGGAGCGTGGGCGGCACGCCTCGTTCTTGGTCGCGACGCATCACCGACCGCATCTGCTCGCAGTGACCATCCAGCACCTGCTCAACCAGCATGTGCCGGACGGCTGGACCTACGATGTGCTGGTGGGCGGTCGGCCCGATGACCCCGGCAAGCAGGCGGTGCAGGGGCTGCCCAACGTCACCTACCACTCAGTCGCCTCGAACAAGGTCACCGACAAGCTCAACTACCTCGCCCGGCAGACGACCGCCGAGCTGTTGCTCATGGCCGATGACGACGACCTCCAGTCGCTCAACCGGCTCTCCGCCGGGGTGACCGCGTTGGACAGCGGGTGTCAGTGGTCCGCGTCGGGTATCCACCGCTTCGTCAGCATGGACTCAGGGCGCGTGGCTCTGTGGGCTGGCCGGGCGTCGCATGGATTCGTTGGGACCACGGTGTCGGTCACCCGCGCGTTGTTCCTCAAGGCGGGCGGCTACCCATCAGTCCCTGCGGGCAAGGACGGGCACCTCGCCTACCGCATCCGCAAGGTCGGCGGGATGAAGTTCTACGACACCGGCAAGCTCATCGGTGCGGACACCATCTGCCTACAGCATCCGAGCAACATCAACACGAGGCCGTTCCCTCGCTACGGGCAGCAGCAGAAGAAAGGCCGGTTCCGCATCACGGGGCAGGGCGACTGGACTCAAGCGACCCTCCCGGCCATGGCTGTGGCGTCCCTCACGAGGCTGCTGGCACCCGACCAAGCTCGCGAGGGCATCAGCGTCGCCGTCACGACGTACAACCGCCCAGAGGGCTGTCTGCGGCTGCTGGAGGACATCGAGCAACAGACACGGGGCCACAACGTCAGCGTCGCCGTATTCGATGATCATTCGACGGCGGACTACAGCCGGGTGAAGGCGTTCATCTCTCGCAAGGGCTGGACGTGGACGCAGATGCCGAGCAACGGCGGCAAGAAGGGCTACTGGCGAGTCGTCAACGCGGCCATGGCTCGATGGGCACACCAGTCCGCCGCGCACTTCTACTTCGTTCAGGACGACATCCGGCTCTGTGACGACTTCTTCACCCGGACTATCGACCTCTGGAACCATGTGGACGACCCGCAGAAGGTGTCGCTGTACCTGCTACGGGACAAGCCTCGGGATCAGCTCGGGATGACCTGCTGGACGCAGTTCCGCTCCCGCCACGAAGGCCCAGTCGAGCGCACCCAGTGGTGCGATTGCGCTGCGTTCCTCGCGGGTCCGGGCTTCGTGGAGACCCTGCAAGGTCGCGTAGACCCCATGTCGAGCAGGCGGTGGGACACCAACAAAGACTTGTCGTCAGGGGTCGGACGGCAGATCAGCACGAGGCTACACAAGGCAGGCAAGGGGCTGTTCAGGGCGTTGCAGAGCTATGTGCTGCACCTCGACGACAACGACTCGAAGATGAACCCGACGGTGCGTCAGCAGAAGCCCATGCTCGCCGCCAAGTACATCGACGGGGCCGCTCTCCCGCCCAAGCGGGTCGTTCAGCGGAACCTCGTCACCGCATCGCTGGCGACGATCCCGTCCCGGCGAGGGTCTCTAGCCAAGGTGGTGGCCCGGATGCTGCCGCAGGTGGACCGACTCAACGTCTACCTCAACGAGACGCCGAAGGTTCGAGGCGGCGACGGCTACCCCAACCTGCCGAGCTTCCTCAAGCACGAGAAGATCACGGCGGTCTTCTCGCAGGACACCGAGTACGGGGACCAAGGCGACGCGGGCAAGTCGTACTGGACCTCCGAGATCCACGGCTACCACGTCATCTGCGACGACGACGTTCTGTACCCACCCGACTTCGTCCAGAAGCTCATCGACGGGGTAAAGCGGTACGACAACAAGGCCGTCGTCGGCTTCCACGGGGCCATCCTCGCGGCGAAGTTCGTGAGCTACTACGGGTCGCGGCAGACTTTCCACTTCGGTCGGCATCTGGCGAAGGACACCTCGGTCCACATCATCGCTGGGGCAGGCGGCATCGCCTATCACACGTCTGCCCTTCGGGTGCATCGAGACGATTTCAAGCACCCGAACATGGGCGACATCTGGCTCGCCCTACTTGCCCAGCAGCAACGGGTGCCGTGCATCTGCCTCGCTCACGAGGGCGGCTGGCTGGTGGACAACAGCCCGAACCAAGGCGACTCCATCTTCGCGCACTCAAAGAAGAAGGTGGCGGGCAGCGTGAGGAACACAGCGGACAAGCAGACGGAGGTGGTCAAAGCGAACATGCCGTGGCTCGTCCGAGCACCCAACGGCAAGGTCACCATCAGCGTGGGCACACGCCCCAAGCCGGTGAAGAAGCCCAAGGAGAGAGACATGGCTCGCAAGGCTCCCTATCAAGACCAGTGGCGGAACGGGAAGCTCGTCCGCAAAGGCCGCCGCGAGTGCGCAGGCCGCTACACCGTCATCAGCGGGGCTCTTCGAGACGAGCTTGGAGATGGGCCGTGGAGCGTCGCGGATGTCGGCGGATGGGACGGCTACTTCGTCCGTCGTCTCGTAGAGGATTTCAGGGGCAAGGGCACGCTCGTCGAGCAGCGTGCTGCGGACCTGAAGGGCACCGGCATCCGGCACCTTCAGCGACGGGTGACCAAGCGCAACGTCCATGAGATCGGGTTCCACGACGCCATCCTCATCCTCGCAGTCCTGCACCACATGGACGACTGGCTCGGTGTCTACGAGGGCCTGAAGAAACAGTGCGTCATGCTCGTGCTGGAGCTGGCTGTTCCTGACGAGGCGAAGGTCGCGAGCAGGGCCATCGCAGGAGCTGACCGCAACACCAAGCCGTCGTACCGATACGTGCTGGCCGACGACATGGTCGTCTTGGACAACACGCCCGGCCCGAACGGCAGCCCTCGGCCTTTGGTGATAGTCCGGTGTGCTGCGAAGGGGGCGGTTGGTCCGGGGACTGGGCAGGCCGCACCGCTCATCGCGAAAGCTGACTTCAGCGCGTTGGGCTACACGCCGTTCGCAGGGACGCTCAACATCAAGGTCAGCCGCCAGACGCGAGCGTGGTTCATGGCCCAAGAGCCTGCGATCACCATCAAGTCGGGGCGGTCGAACGACCGTTACATCCCTGCCAGCATCGACGGGGTCAGCGGCCCTGTGCATGTGAGCTTCTCTCGGGACAAGCAGTCGCTGGAGATCATCGCCCCCATCCGTTTGCGGGACCAGTTCAGCGACGGCGACATCATGGTGGTCCGCCCATGCGCGTAGCTTTGTTCACACGGATGTCTCGAACGCACCGCCGCAGAGGCGGCGGCATCTTCCGAACCGGGCAGCTCTACGCGCAGGCCGCAGAAGCGACTCCGGGGCTGGACATCACCCTCTTCTCGGAGAACGTCATCCCGAACGAGCTGCCCGATGAGTACGACCTCGTCTGGCTCTACGGCGACCACAAGAAGGCCGCGAACTGCTTGGAGATCGCCCGCAAGGCTGGCGTCCCGATGCTGCTGCTCTCGAACTACAACGGGAGGCGAGAGCGGTCCAAGACGGTGTCAACTCTGGCCCATAGCCTCGATGGCGGTCGCGGGGACTTCTACCTTCAGGTCTTCACCCACATGGTGACCAAGGCGCTGCCCAACGCGGTCATGGTCCCGCAGCCGGTCCAGTTCCGAGAGGCAGAGGGCCTGCCCGAGTTCGAGGAACGCAAGGGCGTGTGCTTCGGTGAGGTCGCCAAGCTCATCAAGCCGCAGCACACAGGCCGTTGGCCGGTGCAGGAGACCATCACCCGGCTGACGGAGGCGGGCTACGAGTGCTGGGCGTACCGCCAGTACAGCACGACGCGGGGCTACCCCGAGGGGCTTCACGTCCACCCCTACCAAGACACCGGGATGCTCGACTGGCTGGCGACCATGCGCGTGTTCGTCCACCTGACCAAGCACGAGACGTTCGCGATGGTCCCGTTGGAGGCACTCCGTGTCGGGACGCCTGTGCTCTTCCAGAACATGCCGCAGAGCCACTCGACGTATCTCGGCCACGCGGGCATTCAGGTCGAAGATGTGGATGACGTAGTCGCCGCCGTCGCGTACCTGCATGACCCAGTGCGATGGGCGAGCTACTCGCAGATGGCACAACGACAGGGTGGGGTCTTCGACCTTCCGCTCTTCGGGGCACAACTTCATCAGGCGCTAGACAGCCTGATCAGGAGGCATCGTGCGAAGTCACTGGAGCAAGTACAACAATAACTTCGGGGACATCCTGACCCCGTTTCTTGTGCAGGCCATGGGCTACGGGGTGCGCTGGTGCGGTCGTGGGGCCTCGGGGAAACTGCTCGCGGTCGGGTCGATTCTCGACCGGGTCAAGCCTCGCGATGTGGTGTGGGGTTCTGGGCTGATGCGGCCCGAGCAGCGAGTGACGTTGCCCGCAGACGTGACGGTGCTGGCCGTCCGGGGTCCGAAGACGCGAGCCGCTGTCGAGGGTGACGTGCCAGAGGTCTATGGCGACCCCGGCTTGCTGCTGCCTCGGTTCTACACGCCGACTCCGATGGGGTCGTTCTCCGTGGGCGTCATCCCTCACGAGGCAGAGAAGGACATCCCGCCGGTCGATGACCCGTCTGTGCTGTGGATCGACATCAACGCAGGCATCGAACCTGTGCTCGACGCCATGGCGTCGTGCGACGTGATCCTCTCAAGCTCGCTGCACGGCCTCATCGCGGCGGATGCCTATGGCATCCCCTCTGCGTGGATTCGCATGTCCAACCGGGTGCATGGCGGGCACTTCAAGTTCGACGACTACTACCTCGGCAGCGGACAAGAACCTCGCCCGTCCGCGGCGTGGGACGCCGGACTCGTCAGGGGGATCGCGTCGGAGGCTCGTCAGCCTCCGATTCTGGACTCGGAGCATCTGCTGACCCGATTCGCTGCGCACTATCGGACGGCTCGTCGCCCGTCAGATCTCGAATGACCGCGATGGCGTCGTCGCTCAACACGCTTCGCCACTTGTCCAAGCTCTCCAGATGAACAGGCGGGACCGCGAGGTCAGGTAGGTCGAGGAAGGCCATGAGCCGCTCGGTGGTGGCCTCCGGCTCATGGGCGAACGTCTCGTACTGGAGATGCAACAGAGCGTCCCCAAGGACACCCTCAAGCGCGATCATGCGGTCACGATGGGCCATCCACCGTCGAGCGCACTTCGCGACCATGGGGAGGTCGTCGTAAGTTTCGAGGTCGGATTCTTCGATGCCGAGGAAGCGGTTGGGGACGGGGTACTCCCGCCAGCGTCGATGCCACCTGAGCACGCCGCTGTGCCGCAACATGCTGGCGATGGTGGCGTAGGGGTTGCGAGTGATGCCCGCGAACCGCGCTGCCGGGAAGGCCAGATGCAGCTTTTCTGCGAGCCAGATGTTCTGGTGCGACTTGTCCATGTAGAGCGGGGTGGTCGCCTGCTCAAGCCAACCTTCGTAGGCGTGGCAGAGCGGTTTGAACAAGGTGCGCTCGATGGAGGGGTCCATCGCCATCGTGAGGGACCAGCGGAACATCGGCTGTGCTTCGATGGTGGCGGTCACGTCAGGGTGGGCCGCGATGGTTCGTCCGAGCCAGTGGGTGCCTGATCGTCCCGAGCCAAGGACGAAGACGGGTTGTGTGTTCATGTGAGCCTCCGGGCAGGTTCATTACTACCCGGAAAGGTGAAAGCCCGCCCACCGGGGACGAATCCGGTGAACGGGCCTTCGGGGTGGCCTTTCGGCCTCATGCAGCGACGGACGGAGTTGGACGACGGAGCGCCCCCGGCCCCGACTACTGCGGGTTGCCGAGGTCGATGGTCAGGG
>CAYTDF010000316.1:0-837 GCA_964436365.1 uncultured bacterium
AATGCCGGGCATCAGCGGGATCGATCTACTGACCGATATCCGGGAGTTGTACCCCGAGACGCAAATCATCCTACAGACCGGCCGCGCTTCGCAAAAAGAGAGCGAAGAGGCGTTGCGTGAGGGGGCGTTCGACTACCTGGTGAAGCCGGTCAGCATTGATAGACTAATCGAAAAGATGCACGAAGCACTCGGCATGTGAGAGGCCCTCGGTAGGATGAATGAAAAGCGAACGGACGGTAGGCCCGACACCGCACCTGCTTTTTTCGGTAAAGTCACGGCTAGCATGTCGCACGAGATCAACAACGTGCTCGCTATTGTGAACGAAGAAGCCGGACTTCTCGACGACCTCCTCCACGGCGTATCGACGACAGAAGGTATCCAACCGGACCGTCTTGTCAAAGCGTCACAGAATATCCAGAAGCAGATCCGGCGGGGAAAACAGATCGTCCAACGGCTGAACCGGTTCGCTCACAGTATCGACGATCCGCTGTCGGACATCGTGTTGAATGACATGCTGCACGATGTCGTGGGCATCGCTCAGCGCTTTGCCTATCGAAGAGAATTCGATTTGGAACTCCAACTGCCCGACGAATCGGCCGGGCTCACAAGCAACCGGTTTGGTTTGCAGCAGGTGGTTTTCGCTGCGATTGAGTTCGCCTTCGATTCACTGCGGGAAGGCGGCCGTGTCCGGATCGGTTACGATAATCAGGATGACACCGTCCGCATCCGCGTGGAGGGGGAGAGATGGCGCGAAGAAGACGTCGACGTCGCTTCTCTCGCAACCGTATCGGCTCTCGCTCACAAACTGGTGGGCAAAGTGGAGCTCGTCTCGCTTCA
>CAYTDF010000316.1:847-6161 GCA_964436365.1 uncultured bacterium
CATCACCCTCACGTTGCCCCGGTCGTTGCCCCAAGGCCACGGGGGGCTCAACGACCCGCTATCGACAAGATGACAAAAGAAGGAGACGCACGATGAAGGTCGGCTCGGTGTTATTAGTTGATGATGAAGAGGACTTCACAAACGTTCTGTCCCAGCGGCTGGAGGCGAGAAACGTTTTGGTCGAAACGGCCTGCAATGGGGCGGAGGCTCTCGAAAAGATGGAGCGGAGCTCCTTCGACATCGTGATCTTGGACCTGGTCATGCCCAAGATGGGCGGCCTGGAAACGCTTCGAAAGCTGCGCAGTATCCAGCCGGAGCAGCAAGTGATTCTGCTCACGGGGCGTGCGGATATCAAGAGCGGTGTCGAGGCCATCAAACTCGGAGCCAGCGATGTCTTGGAGAAGCCGACGGAAATCGAACAGCTGATGGAGAAGATTCGGGCAGCGGGCGTTTTGAGCGCAGAGTCGGCCGAGAAGAGGGCGGAGGAAAAAATCGATAAAATCCTTCGCACCATAGGATGGTAGCCGGTGCCGCCACGCCACAAGGAGTCGCATGATGGAAAACAGACGAGTGAAGGACGTGATGATCCTGGTCGACGAATATCCGCACGTCTCGACGGATTCCACGCTTCTTGAAGCGATGGAGACCATGGATGAAGCGAGAGTCGATTTCAACGGAAGAAGTTCGTTGCCACGGGTCGTGTTGGTCTTCGACCGCGATTCGAAACTCTGCGGAGTGGCGCGCCGCCGGGACCTGATGCGAGGCTTGCTTCCCCCATCCATGGTCGGACAGTCTTGGCATCACAGCAAGGAGATGTTCAGCGTCGAGATGGATTCGATTCTCACCGAAGTCTCGTACAAGAGTCTCGCCGCCGGCATCCACGATCGAGCACAGAAATGCGTGAGCGGAGTCATGCGTCCAATCGAGAATACCGTGGACTACGACGACCATATCACGACCGTGATTTTCTGCATGGTCAAGAACGACCTAAGCATCATTCCAGTGGTGATAGGAGAGAAAGTCGTCGGCGTCGTGCGGTCAGTGGATGTCCTCCATGAAATCGCAGGTCTATTGCTTGCAGAAGCTGAAAACTGTTAGGGGACACTAGTATCTCCAAAAAGTCATTTCCTACTGGAGAACGCTGAACGCCCGACTTTCGCGGGCACTTCGTGCGCGCTGTAGGAAGAGACTTTCGAGAGACGCTCTAATAAGGAAGCAGAGAATGAACACGAGTTCGGCGTCGCAAAACAGTGAGGCACCCCCGCCGGGAACCGAAGAGACCTATCTAAGCAAGACCGTCAAGCATATCGACGGCAGGAAGCTCTTTTTCACGTTTGTCGGTATTGCGCTTTTCGTAATTGTGTACTTTTCGGGAGGATGGCCGAACGCCGTCGACCCGGATGGCGTGGAGTTCGAACTGACCCGCGAAGGTAGGGGCGCTTTGGCCCTGTTTCTGCTTACAGCCACATGGTGGGTGTTCGAGGTCGTCCCCATCGGGGTCACCAGCATCGCCATGGCCGTGATTCAAGCGTTGTTCCTGATTCGGGATCCTGAAGACGCCTTCACCGACTTTACGAATCCATCTGTCTTCTTCATCTTCGCGTCGATCATCATCGGGATCGTCTTCACTAAAACCGGCCTCACCAAACGTATAGCCTACAAGATGATGGTCGTGGTCGGCGAGCGGACCAGCCTGATCTATCTAGGTTGTTTCGTGATGACCGCGGGCCTGACCCTGATCATGGCGCACACCGCCGTGGCCGCCACACTGTACCCGTTGCTGGCGGCAATCTACGCCCTGTACGACGACAGCGAGAAACCGACGAAATTCGGCAAGGGTCTTTTCATCGGCATGGCCTTTACCGCCGGAGCGGGGAGCATCATCACACTGCTGGGTGCGGCGCGCGGCGCTGTGGCGCTCGGCTTCTATAAGGAAGCCACACAACAGGATATCTCTTTCTTCCAGCTCACTTACTATATGTTCCCCGTCGGGGTGGTGATGGTCGTTCTTCTCTGGCTCTATTTCATGATCTTCTTCAAGCCTGAAAAGAAAGTCATCCCCGGGCTTCGCGAGCGGGCCAAAGCCCTCAACGAACGCCTCGGCCCCATCACCAACAAGGAAATCCTGACCCTAACCATCGTACTGAGCACGGTCGCAATCATGGGACTCCGGTCGTTCGTTCCGGGGATGGACCAGTTCGACAAGAGCGCCATTCTGCTAGTCTCCACCGTCCTTTTCTTCCAGCTCAATATCCTGACCGTCGAAGATCTCGAACGCGTCCCGTGGAATATCATCCTGCTATTCGGAGGTGCGATGAGTATCGGTTTCTGCCTTTGGGAAACGGGCACGGCCGAATGGCTGGCCATCCACTGGTTGACGCTGTTCAAGACCGCTCCCCCGTTTGTCTTTATCATGGGAATCGCACTCTTCGTCTTGGTGATGACGAATCTGATCATGAACGTCGCCGCCATCGCCATCAGCCTACCGGTCGCGCTGGTCATCGCGCCCTATCTGGGTGTGGCCGAGGAAGTGATCCTGTTCGCGTCGCTGGCGACCGCGGGCATGCCGTTCCTCTTCCTGGTCGGCGCGGCTCCGAACGCCATCGCATACGAAAGCAGACAGTTCACATCGGCGGAGTTCTTCAGGGCCGGGATTCCCGCGAGTATCATGCTGATGATCGTGCTGGGCTTCTTCGTCTACTTCATCTGGCCATTCATGGGCATGCCGATCCTGACAAACTAATTCATCAGCGGTTGAGAAACGCGGCGGGAGCAATTGAGCGTTATGCAAGATAAGACCTCACTTACTGTAGAAACGTTGACGGAGAGCTTTGTCCGACTCGGACTCGGCCGGGGCGAGGCGGTGCTGGTGCACGGTTCTCTATCCAGCCTGGGGCATGTGGAAGGCGGAGCGGCGGCGGTGATCGAGGCGCTGCTCAAAGCACTCGGCCCCTACGGTACGGTGCTCGGCCCCACGCTGACCGGTTCGCGATTACTGTCGGTCGAGAATCCACCGACCATCGTCGCCAACGAGACGCCGTGCTGGACTGGAGCGCTTCCCGAAAGTGTGCGGCTGCGCCCGGGCGCGATCCGCTCCTTCCACCCGACCCATAGCGTCGCCGGTGTGGGGCCGCTGGCCGACTGGCTCTGCGCAACGCACCACCACAGCCCTTCGCCGTGCGGGTGGCTTTCGCCCTACATGCGCTTGGCTATGCGCAAGGGAAAGGTCTTGATGCTGGGGGTGAGCTTGGACCATTGTACGACCTTCCACAGTTGCGAGGAGATGGCTGCGGTTCCGTTTGTATGCCAGCCGGATGTGGCTATCGGTACGGTGATCCTGCCCGATGGGAAACGCTTGGAAATCCCGGTGCGCTTGCATAGCTACGCGGGGCCCGAGCGCGATTACCCGGCGTTCGAACCGATCCTCGAAGAGCGCGGAGTGCTCAGTGTTGGGCAAGTGGGCAACGCGCGTACGCTGCTGATCGATAGCATGCGGCTGATCGAGAACGTGCTGCCCTTCTTGGCGCGGGACCCGTACGCGGTGACCGCGCAGCGGCGCGTGCCTCTCGACCCGGCTATCCTCGACCATCTAGGTCCGGCACGGCTTTGGGAGACGCCGGAGGGGGGGGAGGAATAGATCATTCGCGACGTCTGCGTATGAATGTCATGTATTCGTCCGGGCTCAGGGGGCAGACCACTTTCCCGACTCATCCCAGGTGTAGGATTCCCCGGTTTCGCGGTCGACGACTTCTTCTGGAAGATATTGAGGCACGAGGTCGGTGGTCGCTGAGGGGTACGTATCGGTTTCCATCTTGTAAAGCCGAGAGGCGATAGCCAAACGCAGATCGTCCATGTCGGTAGCCAGACGCTTTTCCGTGACGCCCATCCAACTCCGAGGAAACCGCACGCGATCGAAAAAATACAACTGTTCGACTGTATCGCCCACTTCCAAAGCCCGGACCATTTCGAGATAGATCGACTTGAATCTGCGGTCGTGGATGCGATAGCCAGCCATAAGATCTTTTGTGAAATTCTCAACGCTCTTGCGGAAACCGAGCGGTGGACGATCGATCGGGACGAGGTCCTTCACATACTCGGCGCCGGTTTTCCCGGGAAGGATATCGAGGGTTTCGCCCTGTGTCCGCCTCATACGCAACAGCCTCGTGAAGAGAGAACTCACCTCCATCGCCCAGACATCGTCGACCAAGTCGCGGTTCAGGTAGGGATCCAATCGGTTCAGCACGGCCAACGTCTGCTTGAGAATCTGCGGGTCTTGGACACCAGCGATCTCAGACCGCATGGAGAACTCGACCGATTCGCGCCAGCCCAGCGAAGTCCAATAACCGTCATCCCTCGTCGAGATCGCCGCCAGAAGCCAAAATGCGGCTAGACCCTGTTTCACAGATCCGGATAGATCCCCATCTCGAGTGAGCATCCGGCTCTTCACGGCCAGAAGTAGAATCGAACGATACATGTCCAGATCGGCGTCATAATGACTCAGACGAGGTCTTGCGAACTGCCGAAACTCTTCTTCGATCTGTCGGGCAAGTCCCTGTAAGGCAAGAATGCAGGGATCGCATTTCTCGGTGATCCCTCTTGCATCTTCCCATAGGGATTCAGGCATCGATGGGGAATTCGAGAGAAACGCAGCGTTCACTGCGCGCAGGTGGGAGTTGAGCGCGCCCGAATCTCCCCCCGCGACCTTCTCGAATTCCGCTCTGACGCGATCGATCCTTCGGTACAGCGCTTCCGAGGTTTTCGCCGGTTCGATGAGTCCTGGCGGAAACTCGACCGGTGTGTGTAGAAAGGCTTTCCATTCGGTGTAGACCGCCGGTCCACGCCGCTGAAACTGACGGTCAGCCCAAATCCCAACACCTACCTGGAAAACAATCCAAGCCACAAGAAATACGACGACCACAACGGGCAGACCGATACATGCCCATTTCAGGTACTTGCGCAGTCTACGCCAGTCCGGTTTGGCCTCTTCTGGAACGAGCTTCGTCTCGGTCTCTTCATCCTGTGTGCACATGCGCTCCAACATTCTCAGGGATTCTACGGTTTTCAAACGGATTGCAGCATTCTGCGAAAGTTGTGTCCGCTTGAGCAACATCACCAAGTTGAAGAAGACTGTGTTTTCGCACCGGCTGGGAAGCCGGTGCCACCCAGGTTTGTGCCTTCCAAAGGCTGGGAAGCCTGTGCCGGGGGAAACGGTGTCAAACCGCAAGATGTAGGTATCCCAACAGACTCCTACAAGAATTAAAGAAGGGCGGTTCGCGAACGAACCGCCCTTCGTGTATTACGTGTATCTAAACGT